>CAYWTT010000522.1:0-3121 GCA_964461245.1 uncultured Prolixibacteraceae bacterium
CATTAATTCATAGCACATGTTGTTGGAGTTTTCATAGGTCTGCAGCGGATCGTAACAGGCGTTTAATCCGGCAATAGCATCTTCCGGGGTTTTCCAGAAGGTGGTTTCTGATATTTTGTCGAGAGGTTGTTTGTCCAGCAAATCAATGCAGGAGGAGGCTCCCAGCACAATAAGTAGCAGAAAAAATATTTTTTTCATGATGATTGTTTTTTTGGTTAGAATGTTACTTGCACTCCCAGGGAAATAGTTTTCAGGTTGGGATAAACTATTTCGGTTTCCAATTGGTTTCTTTCCGGATCCCATCCGGGGAATTTGGTAAATGTCAGCAGATTCTCCCCGTTAAGATAAAATCTTAGCTGCTCCAAAGAGAACTTAGAAAGTATGGTTTTCGGGAAGTTGTATCCAAGCTGGAGGCTTTTCAGGCGTAAGAAAGAGCCGTCCTGCATCCAGAAAGAAGAGGCCTGGTCGTTCCAGTTGTATCCTTTGATGTTAGTGAGCCTTGGTAAAGGGGCGTTGGGAGTATTGGAGGTCCAGTGGTCGGTCCATTTTGCCGGAGTTTGCCCGCGGTCGCCATTTACGCCAAAGGGAGAGACGCCGGCACCGCTGCCCAGGTAAGTGTCAACTTTGTAAACTCCCTGAAACAGGGCGTTCAGGTCAAAGCCGTGGTATTCGGCAGCCAGTTTGAAACCAAACATGTATTCGGGGACAGTGTTCCCGATTACCTGCCGGTCGTCGCTGTTGATGACCCCATCAGCAGCATCGGGGATACCATCGCCATTGGTGTCTTTGGTGAGCCTGTCTTCGTATTGCAAATCACCAGGGGCTGTTTTATTGGTAATATAAAATGCGGATGCATTTCCCGAAAGATTCCGAGCGTTGGCGTTTAGTGCGTCGAGTTCGCTTTGCGACCGGATAATCCCGGTGTTTTTGTAACCAAAGATGGAATACATCGGCAATCCCTCACGAATAATAAACGGGCCGCTGTAATAGGGGACATCTCCCATATATTTGCTCACTTCGTTAACCACGTGGGTGAGGTTAAACCCGACAGAGAAATTTACAGCTTTGATTTTTTCATGGTAACTCCCCGAGATTTCCCAGCCGTTGTTTTTAACCTGTGCCAGGTTTTGATATGGAGGGGATTTAGCACCCAGGGTGGCCGGGATGGGAAGCTGCACCAGGATACCATCTGTTTTTCTGAAAAAATAATCGCCGGTTAAGTCAAACTTTCCCTTTCCAAATCCCAGGTCAATCCCCAGGTTGCTGCTGGTATTGGTTTCCCACTCAATGTCGGGATTCGGAACAGTGGTTTGGGCAATGCCCGGTGCCACGCTGCCTCCGAAAGTGTAGTTCTGGTTCAGCGCATACACACCCTGGTAAGGATAAATTCCAATCTCCTGATTTCCTAATTTCCCCCACGATGCCCTGATTTTTAGGTTGTCGATAGATTCGATGTTTTTCATAAAAGTTTCTTCGGAAATTCTCCATCCGGCCGAGAACGAAGGATAAATACCCCATTTTTTCCCTTCTCGAAATCGGGAAGAGCCATCGTATCTGAGGTTGGCTTCAAACAGATATTTCGAATTGAAGTCGTAGTTGGCGCGACCGAAGTAGGAGATCAGCGCCCATTCAGACGCTGTCCCGCTAACTTGCGGGTTTTGTTGTCCACCGTCGAGCACCCTGATTTCGTTGTTATGGAATTTTTGGATACTGCCCTGAAACAGATCGTCTCGGAATGACTCCACACTGTATCCTGCCAGCAGGTTGAGGTTGTGTTTGTTGGCAAACGATTTTTTGTAATTTAAGGTGTGGAAGGAGGTGAGGGTGTAGTTTTCTGCATTTTTATTTACGGCAGTCTGCGGATTTCCCAATGTCCGGACAATAGCATCGTCATTAAAGTTCCACAGGCTGTATAAAGCATTGAAGCTACTGCTTAGAGAGTTGTAGAAACGAATTGCCACGTTTGAATTAAAAGTCAATCCTTCCAGTAGTTCCCAGTTCAGGTAAACTTTGCCTAAAAAGCGCTGGATTCGTTGGTTGTCGGAATTGTTGGTCCAAGCCGCGCGTGGATTCATGATGGTGCCGGTACCTTTGGCCTGGTTGCCTCCCCATCGGCCATCTTCCGATTGGATATAAGGAATTCCCGGAACGATCCCGAATACTTCTGTCGAAGCCGGATCGTTGATCGTGTTCCATGAGCCCGACAGGTTGGTTCCCAGCGTCATGTTTTTAGCCAGTGTACCTTCCCAGTTGAACCGGAGGTTGTAACGTTTCATGGTGTTCATGGGGACTATTCCGTCCTGGTCGATGTAGCCAAATGACAAATTGAAATTGTTACTTGTTCCGCCACCCGTAAAAGTGAGGTGATGAGAGTGGATCAAAGCCGTGTTGCCATAAACTTTATTCACCCAGTCAACATTGGGATGTTTCAATGGATCCTGGGTAGCCCTCCAGGCTTCAATGTCGGCAGTGGCATAATATCCTCCTAGTCCGACATTGGCATTGGCCTCATTGTTCATCTCCATGTAGGTGGCAAAATCGGTAATGTATTTTTCTAAACGGGTTGCCTGCTGCACGCCGATGTATCCGTGGTAGCTCGTTTTAAGAGTCCCTCTTTCCCCCTTTTTGGTGGTAATCAGCAAGACACCATTGGCAGCCCGGCTTCCGTAAATTGCAGCCGTGGCTGCATCTTTTAGCACGGAAATACTTTCCACATCGTCGGGACTGATATCCGCCATGGTGGATTCGATCCCGTCGATAAGAATTAGCGGATTGGCATTGCCAAGGGTGCCAATCCCCCGGATCCGGATTGTTGCCCCGTCGCGGCCCGGCTGTCCGGAACCCTGATTGATCTGGATTCCGGTTGCCAGTCCCGACAAGGCGTTGCTCATGTTGGTGATGGGGCGGGCTTTGAGTTCTTTGCTGGTTACCGATGAAACGGCACCGGTTAGATTAACTTTCTTTTGTGTTCCATAACCGATTGCCACGACCTCTTCAATGCCGATGGTTTCATCGGTCAGGGTGATGTTGACGGTGGTTTGATCCTTTACCACGACTTCCTGGCTTTTCATCCCGACAAACGAAAACACCAGCGTGGCTTCTGCAGGGATATTGCTTAAGG
>CAYWTT010000523.1:0-3121 GCA_964461245.1 uncultured Prolixibacteraceae bacterium
GGTGTGTATGCCGGCAATTTGCTGCTTCTCCCAAAAAGAGCATTTAAGCGGATTTGTGCTGATAAAAGGAGGAACTTTCTTAAGCGGGGATTTGGTCACCGATTCAGTCCGGCACTTGGTAAGGGTCGATGACTTTGAGATGCTTGATCATCCGGTAACCAATTCCGAATACAAATTATTCACCGATGGCACCGGATACCCAGTCCCCCTGCATTGGAAAAACGGGCAGATTCCGGCCGGAAAAGAAGATTTTCCGGTAATTTTCGTTAACCGCACAGATGTGAATCACTATTTGAAGTGGATTTCGGAAAAAGACGGCCGGGTATACCGGCTGCCAACCACCGTGGAGTTTGAGTATGCGTCCAAAGGAGGACTGAAAGAAAAAAAATACCCCTGGGGAGACGAAGATCCAAGGGGGAAAGCCAACTATGATCCCGGAAACGGCCGGAAATACGATAACTGGCAGGATTATCTCCAGCCGGCCCGTTCCTATAAGCCCAATGGTTACGGACTTTTCAACATGGCGGGGAATGTATGGCAACTGACGGTAAACCTGCTTGATCCGGCAGTGACTCCGTTCAAATACCGGATAACCGATGTTCCGACCCTGGAAGGCAGCCGGATGGGAGGATCCTGGGCCCGTGGGCCGGAATACCTGCGTTGTGGCAACCAATCCGAATTATCTTCAGGGATCAGGCATCCTGATCTGGGATTTCGTCCCGTCAGGCAACCGCAGGGTTCCGACTGGAGTATCCAGCCCAGGAAACTGTGTGCAGTAGCCAACCAAAAAGGGGAAGTTTTCCTTAGCTGGGCCATTCTGCCCCGGGATGCCGCATCCACCCGCTTCAATGTTTACCGCTCTGATTCACGCAATCATGCCGGATTCCTGATTTCAGCCAAACCGGTTGCAGAATCTGCCACTTTTACGGATAAAAACCTGAAACCGGACAACCGGTATCAATATTATGTCCGTCCGGTTAGTCCCGATGGAAAGGAAGGTGCCCGCTCCGAATGGGCAGGAGTAACCTCCGGAGATACAATGAATTCCACAGTCGTCATCTTTAAACCGGTCTGTAAACCGGGTGCGCTTGCCCCTGTTTTCGGCGACCTTGACGGAGACGGGATGCCGGATTGCGTAATCCGACTTGGCAACGGCAATTCAGAAATGTCACAGGATCCGGGAGTTCCCGTGCAATTGGAAGCTTTCTCCAGCTTTGGTCGCTCATTATGGAGAAAGAACATTTGTGACCATGACCATTGTTACGGGAGTGCCAACAATGTCCCTTTCAACGTGTGGGATATGGATGGAGACGGAAAAGCAGAAGTCATCACGCGCTTTCAGGACGGAGATTCTGTCTATGTGGCTATCCTAGACGGAATGAGTGGAACTGTGAAACACAAAACGGTTTGGCCGGCCATGGCTACCGATTTCCAAAGATCATCCACACGAATACACCTTTCCATAGGTTATCTCGATGGCATCCATCCGGCTGTAATCACTCAGACCGGTCTGTATGAAAATGAAGTTTTTGTAGCCTTCGACGCGAATCTGAAAAAAATGTGGGAATTTGACAGTTTTGCCGAAACCAATGGCAACGGAGGGCATAAAATCGAAGTGGCCGACGTGGACAATGACGGCCAACAGGAGGTTTTTGACGGAACTACCTGCCTCAATCATGACGGGACATTACGGTGGTCCATCTACCGCCAACATCCGGATATTGTGACCATCAACGATTTTATTCCCGACCGCCCCGGACTTGAAGTGTATTATGTGGTAGAATCGAATGCCCATGCAGGAGTATATATGGTCGAAGCCAATACAGGAGAGGTGATCTGGAAAGTGAACAGGGAGGATGATCCGCGGTGGACACACGGTCACATCGGCTGGGCAGCCGATATATGGAAAGGCTCGCCCGGAATTGAATGTTTTGCCAGCAGGGCTGGTCACGGAGACATCAAGCTGGTACTCTTTTCCGCCTCAGGCAGGATATTGGCAGAGCCGCTCCCGAGGTACACCCCTGTGGAATGGGACGGCACTCCCGAGAGAGAGTTGCTGATCGGGAACGGCAGCAGCATCGCCAGATTCGACGGTACAAAAGTGACCGAAATCCCTGGAATTAAACCCAATCCGGTTCCCGGAAGCGTACTGCTGATGGTGGCCGATCTGTACGGGGACTTCCGGGATGAACTGGTGCTCACCCGGCAAAATGAAAACGGGATGCCTGAGTTGATTGTGGTTACAGCTACTCAACCCATATTAAAAAGGTATATTACTCCTTCCACTGACCTCAATTACCGGTTGTGGCTTGCACATAACATAGGAGGCGGTTATTCCTCCATCTGTTTTCAGCCTTTAAAATCTCCGTCAGAATGATAATTTAAGTAACTACAGCAATAAATCAATTAAAAAAATCATTATGAAAGCATTATCCTATGTACTTCTCGTTTTCTTTCTGGGTACAACAACCGTCTGTGCCCGGATCCCGGCTTATGACCTGAAGCATTGGCCCGCAGGTAAATCCCCCGAAGAAATAGGGAAAAGGATCACTGTGAAATTTCTCAATACCCCCCATACCTATTACGGGAATATTGTCCCCAATAACCCCCCCGTGCAGGTGACCTATCCGGACGTGTGCACCTGGCTTGGCGGACTCTGGTTTGCCGGCATCACAAAAGACGTGGATCTGAGGAACCGGTTGGAAAACCGCTTCTCCCCGTTGTTCACCACGGAAAAGCATCTGCAACCCAAACCCAATCACGTCGACAACAATGTTTTCGGATCAGTGCCTCTTGAACTCTATTTACAAACCGGACAGCAAAAATATCTCGACCTGGGTTTGTTTTATGCCGACACACAATGGAACCTTCCTGAAAATCCCAAACCCGAGGAGAAAGCCTGGATTGATAAAGGATATTCATGGCAAACCCGTATCTGGATCGACGATATGTTTATGATCACTGCCGTCCAGGTGCAGGCCTATCGGGCTACAAAAGACAGGAAATATATCGACCGGGCCGCAAAGGAGATGGTCTTTTACCTGGATAAGATCCAGCTGGGAAACGGTCTGTTTTACCATTCACCGGATACCCGTTTCTGCTGGGGAAGAGGCAACGGCTG
>CAYWTT010000524.1:0-3120 GCA_964461245.1 uncultured Prolixibacteraceae bacterium
CTTGTTGCGGCTTTTTATTCAGGTAAAAGAGACATCCGGCCAATCTGATCCGGGAAAAACTGGAGCAATACAAGATCCCTGTCTGGCAGATGCAAGCCATCAAGCAGGGAGCAGATTTTATTACCGAAACGGGCATGGTGGTTCCGCACAGTGAACTGACCATCCCTCCTCCCCCGCCACGATCCTACGCCTTTTGCACCGACACAGCCTATCTGGAGGAAGCAACTGGAAATTTCATGAATGCAGATTTGCTTTATCACGAAGCCACCTTTCTGGAAGAGCTGGATGATTGGGCCTCGAAAACGCTTCATTCCACAGCCAGGCAGGCTGCAACCATGGCATTAAAAGCGGGTGTCAAAAAACTGATCTTAGGCCATTTTTCCACCAGGTATAAAAACCTGGACCCTTTTCTTCAGGAAGCCAGGGCGATTTTTCCCGACACGGAACTGGCTTCCGATGGGGCACGTTTTTCTATTCCCCTTCAAAAAAACGCTTGTCAAAATTAACCAGGTAGAGTTTTTCACGAGCCCGGGTAAATGCCGTATAAAGCCAGCGTAAAAATTCCTTGTTTACCATCTCTTCCGTCAGGTATCCGGTATCAACAAAAACCGTGTCCCATTGACCACCCTGGGCTTTATGACAGGTGATCGCATAGGCAAATTTCACCTGCAATGCATTGAAATAGGGATCAACCTTGATTTTTTTCCACCGTTCCCTTTTATTTCTGATATCGGCATAATCTTCTGAAATGGCATTGAATAACCTGACAAGCTCTTCCCGGGTCAAAGATGCAGATTCTGATTCCAGGGTATTCAGAATAATCTTGCATTCCATTTCCGCCTCATCATAATCGGGCAATCGAAGGCTAACATTGGCAAAACGGAATCCGTACAACTCTTCGTAACCAAAAATATGGGTGATTTCAGCGATATCCCCGTTGGCAATGAACTCAAAGCTCATCTCCTCACTCCTCCAGAAATAATTGTTCTTCACCACCATCAGAAGATCACCCCGGGCTATCTCGGCATCACGGTACAATACCGAAGTCCGGATACCTTTGTTGTACAGGTTGGCACGTTTGTTCGATCGGGTAAGTATGGCGGTTTCGAATATCCCTGCCTTCTCATAACTGGCCGAGATCGCTTCTATCAGTTGTTCTCCGCTGATCCGGAGTATGTCGTAATAGCCGCCGATAAGAAGCGGGAAAAATCCATTCGTCCAGGTCTCAGACAACAATCTATCCCGTAAAAGTGTGGCATTGGCCAGAATTCCGGATTCCATTCTTTGCCTGACCACCTCATACAGTTCACAGTCGGTAACTTTAAAACCTTCCTCCTCAAGGGCATTCCGGTCGAGCGCAGGGCTCAGGTTTATCCCGACCGGCGGCAATTGGGCGGTATCCCCCGAAAGTACCAGTCGGCAGCCTTCTCCCGAATAGACAAATTCCAGCAGATCGCTCAGCAACCGGCCTGATCCGAAAACGTTGTTTTCCGCCACCTGATCGGAAATCATGGATGATTCATCCACGATAAACCAGGTATACCTGTGGAGATTTTTGTCCAAGACAAACGTCCCGAACCCATCGGCTGACGATTGTTGCCTGTATATCTTCTTATGAATGGTATAGGCATTTTTACCCGTGTAACCTGCCAGTACCTTGGCAGCCCTGCCTGTCGGAGCCAGCAAAACCGATTTGATATTCAAACTGTCCAGAGTCCGGGCAAGCTGGGCGATGAGTGTCGTCTTACCTGTGCCGGCATATCCCCTGATCAAAAAGATGTGATCCCTTCCCTCCGACAAAATATAATCAGAAAGTTGATCCACCATAAACAACTGATCTTCTGTGAGTTGAAACTCCTTGTTGCCGGCAAGAAGGGCAGATATGTGATTTTTAAGCACTTAAAACAAAATAAGTTTACCCGAGGGAAGGTAAATTATTTTTTTTTATAATTTTGCCTCCAAACGAAAATAACTAACAAAAAAAATAACAATGAAAACATTATTGCAAATCGGGCTTTTTATTGTAGCACTCGCCTTGGCCTATGCTATTTATATCAGTATTCAAAGACCAATCAATTTTGAGAAGCAGAAAGCTGCAAGGTACGATGCTACAATCGAAAGGCTCAAAGACATCCGGAAAGCGGAAATTGCTTATAAAGATGTGTATGGTCGTTTCACCGGCAGTTTCGATACGCTGATCAATTTTGTCAAATATGATAAAATCAGGATGGTACGCAAAATCGGGAACATCACCGACAGTATGCTTGAAAAGGGAATCAACGAAAAGAAAGCCCTTCAACTGGGACTGATCACCAGGGATACCATCAAGGTTCCGGTGCTGACTTCCATTTTTACTGCAGACTACAAGATAGACAATCTCAGATATATACCGGTACCCGATACCCTGGCTGAATTCCAGCTGGGAGCCACTACCATTGCCACCGGATCAGGAATCAAGGTTCCGGTTTTCGAAGCCAAAGCACATAACAATATCGTGCTTCGTGGTCTTGACAGGCAGCTCAGAATAAACCTGAACGACCAGCGCAGGATGACTGAAAAATATCCCGGTCTAAAGGTGGGTTCACTCGAAGAAGCTAACAATAACGCAGGAAACTGGGAATAACAGTCCATGCAGGAATATATTTTCCAGGATACATCTTTTGTCTTAACCGAATCTGCCCAATATAACCTATCCATCCAGGTCAGCCTGGATGGATTTTCTTTTGTGGTGCATCATCCAATCACCAGGGCAATTCCGGTTTTTCATTATCATCCCTTCCTGAATCCGGGACATCAGTTTATCCATCGGAAAATAAAGGATATCATTGCGGATAATGAGCTCCTCCGGCAACCATACGGCCAAACAGAGATCCTTTTTTCGGCTCCTCTTTTCTTCCTCCTTCCGGCAATCCTTTTTTCAGACAAGTTAGGGCATTATCTTCTGCAATCAAAACCAGGATTTACAGAAGAGTACGAAACCATCGTGATTCCTCTTCAGCAGCCGGAGAGCCACCTTGTTTTCGCAGCGGGGAAGATGGTTTATGATTACCTTACCGGCATTTTCCCGGGAGCAGCCATTTCGCATGAAGTTACCCGACTGATCCATTATACCCTCTCAGG
>CAYWTT010000525.1:0-3089 GCA_964461245.1 uncultured Prolixibacteraceae bacterium
TTTCTTTCTCCAGGGTAAAGGATTAGTTTATTACGGGGAGCTGCTGAGCTCCCCGTTTAATTAAATGCAAATATATAGAAATCTGCATTTATTTAACCCTTTTTACTTTCATTATCTGTTGAAGTTAAACATCCAGCTCTTGTTTGTCAATGACCTGCAAACCACGATGGGATTAGACTGAAGGTAATTTTCTCAGAAGCTGTATTTCAGCCGCAGAAAGGCTAGATTTATTCTGGATTCGTGGCCGCCGAGAGTGGCGTTGAAATGTTGCCAGATCAGCGAAAAATCAAGATTTTCTGCCAGGGAGTAATCCAGGGAGGGACCGGCAAAATATCCGTCAAGGCTTGGGAACCACATGGCAGAGGCAGTCAGGTTCAGCAGCGGGGTGGTTGCCCAGGTGAACTGCCCGAAGGCCGTGAACCTGGAAAAAGCCAGCTCTTTGGGTGAGAGACTCCCGGTATAAAAGGTGTCGAACCCGTTCAGTTCAACCGGATGGTCGCAATACATGAACTGGACCTGGGCCATTGAGTTGTTTTGAAATATTTTTTCGAATCCGGTAGTAAGCAGAACAGTCTCTTTCTTCCCGGGAAGATCCTTTGCAGAGCAGAACCAGGAACCTTCCCCCCTGAAAGAGAGGCTGCCGAGGGCCCCCGACCATCCGGCACCCGCCACCACGTCCTCCCCGTTGACCCATCCTGCCAGGAACTGGATATCATATCCCCAATGGTTAAACCGGAAGAGACCGGCTGCAGTGATATCCCTCTCCCCATCCACTTTGACCGCCAATTCCGATGTGGAAGAGGATGACGGGAAATATTGAAGCCTCACTGCATCACTTCCCGGTCGTTCCACATAATCAAAATCAAAAAAAGAATAGGCATTGAACACATCATTCGGATTCCAGACAAAGGTCTGACCCCAGTTGATACGCTGCCGGCCGGCAGTCAGCTGGAACCTGTGAAAATTAAAATCGATCCACAGGCGGTCGACCGTGGTATTCACAAGAAATGACATTTCGGAGCACAGGTTCCACGACATATCAAGGAAGCCTTCATCTTTCCCGATCAGGCCGGAATAGTAATCCCCGATCCTGACCATATCTCCCGTGAACAACCGGTTTCTGAACTCAGCGGCAAAGGTGAGGTTGTCACTGATAAAGCATTTGAAATTGAGCCGGTTATGCAGCAAGTTTTCATTCATAAAAGGCCCCGAAACCGAATCGAACAGGGCACTCTGCATAGCGGTGAGATAGCCGCCCAGCGTGACCGGAATTTTCTCCCGGGCAGGAAGCCGGTGAGACCATGCAAGAAAGATCAATACCAGGACAAAGCAGCATTTTTTCATCAGAGCTGGATATTAGGAAGGGAGTTCCCTGATGTCGTCGGAGATGACTTTTCCATCCTCCAGGGTGATCACGCGATGCGCCATTTTAACCACACGCGGGTCATGGGTTGAAAAGATGAAGGTGATCTTCGATTCGTGGTTGAGCTTTTCCATTATTTCAAGCAGTGTGGTTGCCGACTTGGAATCGAGGTTGGCGGTGGGTTCATCGGCAAGCACAAATTTGGGTTGTGAAGCCAGCGCACGCGCAACGGCCACCCGCTGCTGCTGTCCGCCCGACAGCTTGGCCGGCCTGCTCTGGATCCGGTCACCCAGACCCACGGCGTTTAAAAGTCCGATCGTTCGCTCATCCCTCTCTTTTTTTGGCCATTTCTGAAGGACCATGATGAACTCCACATTTTCCCCGGCGGTCAGCACAGGGATCAGGTTGTAAGATTGGAACACGAATCCGATATTCTTCAGCCGGAAATCAATCAACTGGGAGGATCTGAGTCGGGACAGGTCGGTTCCGCCGATGAGAATTTCACCCGAAGTGGGCATATCCAGTCCGCCGATTATATTCAGCAGGGTGGTCTTCCCTGAACCGGAAGGTCCGACGATCGCGGCAAATTCGGCCTCATCAAAACTGAGGGTCACATCGTTGACCGCATGGACTTTCACCTCTTCCGAGTTGTATATCTTATTCACGTTTTTCAATTCGATTACCTTCATGGCTGTCGGTTATTAAGTGGTTTTATTCTGTTCTGAGCGCTTCCACCGGATTTAATTTCAGGGCCTTGCGGGCAGGCCACAGCGAGGAGATAATCGCCGTGAACATGACCAAAGCCGTGGTAAACAGTAAAAATCCCGTTTTTACGACCGGGTAGACTCTGGCTGCATACCCGATGGCTTCAAATCCCTCTTCCCATCCCGAAAAATGGATGCCTGTTTTTCCCAGTACCGCCGCGATCGCCCATCCCAGCCACATCCCCGACAGCGCACCGACCACCGTCAGAAAAACAGTCTCGAGCATGATCATCTGAAATACCCGTCTACGGTTCATCCCGATGGCCATCAGCATGCCCAGCTCTTTGGTCCGTTCCATGATCGACATCAGCATGGTGTTGATAATCCCGAAGGCAAGTGCCAGCATGATGATTCCAATGTAAATGAAGTAGTAAAGGATCATAAAATCATTCATCATGGCTGCATCGGGAGCCAGTTCTTTCCAGGTCCTGACGGAATTGTCCCCGCAAAGGCTGCTCAGCTTATCCCTGACTGCATCGGCTTCATCCATGTGGTGGAGCAGGATGGAGATTTCATGGGTGAGTACCTCCCCGTCGCCGTAAAGACCAGCCAATTCACTGTCGTTCACAAAAACCGATGCCTGGTCGAATCCCGAATTGCTCGTCTTATAGATCCCGCATACCCTGAAAATACCCTGTACCGGATTTCCTTCCTTGTCGGAAAGGGTAATCTGCACCTTGCTCCTGAGCCGGTAATCGAGTGCTTCCTCTGTTATCCTGCGTCCATACCGGTCCAGCTCTTTCCTGCTGAACTCCTTCTTCAGGGCCTCGCGGAATTCTTTTGTCGACCTGAACCGGATATCCTTCAGAGGTCCAAGCTTGATCAGAATCTCTTCCGGGACTTTTTTCCCTTTCAGGCTCTCCATCAGGCTGTCGGTGATCAGATAGTGCTTCAGCTTGAGCATTTCGGCGGTTTTATCGCTGATCAAAATCCAGGAGGTATTCTGATCAGCGATAAAACCG
>CAYWTT010000526.1:0-3082 GCA_964461245.1 uncultured Prolixibacteraceae bacterium
ACATTCAGCTTATAGTTTCCACTGCCAATGACCGTATCTAAAATCTTCTTTGCCTTATAAAAGCTGTCCTGGAACATATACGATTTGGCCAGCAAGGCGTAAGCAGCATACCTGCTAGCCCTCCCCACCTGTTGTTGGGTAGCGGGAAGATTGGCAATGGCAAACCTAAGATCATTATCTATCTCGGGCCAGATATCCCTGGTATTACTCAAATGATAATTATTATTCGCAAAACTTACAGTCTCGTCTACGAATGGTACTTTATTCCACATTTTTTTTGCTTCGAAGTGGTAGAAGGCCCGTAGAAACCTTGCCTCAGCTTCAATTTCATTTTCTTCAGCAGGTGAAATATCTTTTGCCATCCTTGACAGCCTTAAAACATCATTGGTCCTGTAAACACCTGTGTAAACGGCATTCCATTTTTGGGAGAGGTAAAGATTGTTTGCGGCAGGCATAAATGTTTCCAGCGGCGTAATATTTTCTCCTTCATCTCCCGCATCAGATCCCTTATAAGCATCACTTCCGCAGATGCTTCCAAACACCCAATTTGAAATTGCACCACCTTTCACCCATTTCTGATCAGTGCCAGTGACCCCATCCAACATTGCATAAGCGCCTATTAACAAATTCTCGACGCCCGAACGATTGGCTACCTGGGATTCACCCAATCCCGATACAGGTACATCCAAAAAACTCTTGCTGCAGGATAAAATGATAATTCCTGTTACCAGTAATGAAACCAAATATTTTGAATACTTCATAGAAGGGAATTTTAAAATGATAACCGACTTCCGTTTGCCGGAGATGTTAAAAGTTCATACTCAATCCAGCCAGGAATTGTTGCTGATTATTCGGGTAATAGCCATTATCTATCCCGAACATTGACTTTGAACCATAAATTTCCGGATCGAGACCTGTGTAGTTTGTAATAGTAAAAAGATTGACGGCCTGAACATAAACTCTTAGCTTATCTACCTTAATTCTTTCCAAAAATTTTGAATTAAATGAGTAACCCAACATGAATGATTTGTTTTTTAAGAACGAGCCGTTTTCCACATGAAAAGAAGTATTGGTGGGGTCATTGCTGAAATTGCTTTCAGCCTCTGCTCTTGGAATAATTGTGTTTGTGTGTTGGGCTGTCCATGAATCATATAACTCACCCCAGGCGCCTCTATGTGCGGAAATACTATTCCAGATGTCATTTCCAAACGACCCGTAGAAAAATGTTGAGCAATCAAATTCTTTAAATACAATTTCAATATTAAGCCCCAATGTAAATTTTGGATTGGGGTTACCAATGAACACACGGTCTGAGCTGTTTATGAGCCCATCGCCATTTTCATCAGAGAATTTAAATCTACCGGGAGCTGCACCTGACTGAACCGGTGATTTATTGACTTCTGAAACATCCTGGAATAGCCCAAGAATTTTATACCCATAAAATGAACCGATGGGGTGACCTATTTCATTTTTCACAAAATCATTTGGCATAAAGGAATTTTGAGTTCCATCGATCTTAATGATTTTGTTCCTGTAAGAAGAAAATGTTGCAGCGATATCCCAATTCCAGTTTTTCGAGAAATTTCCTTTTGACTCAACAAGCAAATCAATCCCGGTATTTTCGACACTTCCTATGTTTATGTTAGGTGATGTAGCGTCGCCTGTTACGAAAACAGGAAGTGGAGCTGGAAACAATAAACCATCAGTTTTCTTTTTATACCCATCAGCATTAATACTTAATCTACCCCTCCATAAAATTGCATCCAAACCAATATTAGTGACTACATCCTGTTGCCAGCCGGTATTGGGATTCCCAATAGTTGCGCCACTCAAGCCAAAGACTGCACTATTTGTACCCCCAATATCATAATAAGACCGGGCAGGATCGCTGCCGTAAGAATTGTATTGGTTATTTGAAAAGGTGTTTCCATAATATCCTGTCTTTCCCCAACTTACTCTAAGTTTACATTCATTTAACCATTGCAGGCTTTTCATGAAATTTTCCCTGGAGATTCTCCATGCACCGCTGACTGACGGAAACCAACCATACCTGTTTTCGGGCCCAAAAACGGAAACGCCATCTCTGCGTAAAGTTCCATTCAGGAAATATTTATCATGAATTCCATATTGCAACTGACTGAGAACGGAGTAAGAAGTATATCTTGATGAGGCCCCATTATTCAATTGGCCATTTGCATTACCATTAGATAAATCCAGGTAATTAGGGTCATTAGAGATGAAACCTGTACGACTACCGACATGTAACTTATTTGATGCACTGGTTGCTTCTGTTCCGATTAACAGGTTGATACGGTGACTGTTGGCGAACACGCGTGAAAAATTAAGCGTGTTTGTCCAGGTCCAGTTTCTTAAATATTCGGAGCGTTCATCCAGCTCATTATCAGGATCACCATTTGGAAGCGAGGCATATCCTTTGTAAATAAAGAAATGAGAAAAGAGATCATTTATTTCGCCACCAAAATTGCTTTTGATAGAGAAGTATTTAAAAAAATTCAGTTCACCGAAAACATTTCCTGTTATCTGCGATTGTTCATATTTATTGTCTTTTCCTATCGAGAAGATTCTTTCCGCAACCGGATTAAAAAGTATAAATCCGGATGTTCCGTCGCCCGCAGCAAAGTTTCCCTCGATGTCATAAACGGGCTGCCATTCAGGAGCGCCATATACCGAATTAATCGCGTCTTTTATAAATGAAAGGTCGAATGTAGGTTCTTCAGAATTTTTGCGGTACGAAACCTGCAGGTTTTCGCCGATACGAAAATTATTTGTTATGTTAAAACCGGTATTTACACGCATTGTATATCTTTTCAGATATGTATTAAGGAGCGTGCCGTTTTGATCCAAATAGCCAAGTGAAAAAAGATATTGACTTTTATCACTTCCACCCGATGCAGACAACGTGTGATTCTGACTTAGGGCCGGTTCGAAAACTTTATGAAACCAATCTGTACCTGCCTTATTGAAGCGCGCAATCTGATAGATGGAGCCCGTGTGGTCATCGATGTTATACAATTGCGGATTAACTCCCGGATCGCCTTCAAAAAGCCCCCACCCAGGCCCT
>CAYWTT010000527.1:0-3078 GCA_964461245.1 uncultured Prolixibacteraceae bacterium
CCTTCCATGGCCGATTTATCTCCCGGATTCCATAAAATGACTTTATTGAAGAGGATTTTCGCTTCCCGGATTTTCCCCAGTTGCAGGTTGGTCCATGCCAGCATCAGCAGTCCGTCGTAGTCGAAAGGATAGAGATCGACCACCTTCTGAAAACAACGGGCAGACTGTTCCCATTCTTTCCGGTCATAATATACCATCCCAAGCCGGTATAAGGCTACCGTGTTTCCCGGATTGTTCTCCAGTATCAGGTTGTAATTTCGAATCACCTCATTCCATTCTCCTTTGGCAGCCAGGGGCAGGATCAGTCCGAATTTGGCCTCTTCTGAATAGGGCAGAAGAGCCAATGCCTTCCTGTAGTATATCTTCGATTCGTCAAGCTGCCCGGCTTTAAATGCCAACCACCCTAGGCGAAGATTGAATTCATAGGAGTCATCCAGGTAGCTCTCTTTCAGAAAAGAGGCAGCTTTTTTGTAATCTCCCGTCTTTTCGGCTAAATAGCTCTCCTCGAAAGCCTTCAGCACCCTGTCACTGTATTGTCCGCTGACAGTGAAGGACAGCAATAATACGCCAACTAATAACAGATATTTCACAGGTTCCATTTCAGTGATATGAATAAACTCCGGTCGTTAAAACGGAATGGTTTCAAAGTATAATTTTCTGCGTCTGAATATACAAATGTCATGCCTTCTTTTTTTGACTGCCGGCATTGCAACATCAGGTTTGCCTTGTGCTGGAAAAGAGGTGCCCAGAGTGAAATTCCCCATTTGCCGGTAATGGTTTCCGGCATATTAAATACAACCAGTCCTTGCTCTGAAAAGAAATTTCTGATCCTTCCTATACCGTACTCGCCCGCAAGCCATACCGGTCCGGCTTTTATGCCGACCTTCGGGATGAAAACCATTTCCGGTCGGTCGAGGATCCCATCCCAATGTGCTGAAACCTGTGGAATCATATAGAGGTCGACGTTCTGCAAAGGATAAATGGTCATTCGGAGATTGGCCTGTAACTGCCTGGTCCGATTGATCTTACCCCATCCGCAATCCAGTTCAGGACGGAAAAAGGTCATCTCCCTGGCAATCCCTGCATTGACCAGGTAATCGCGGATGCCCCAGCTTCTTTCTGCCAGGTTGAAAAATCCGCCTGACTGATATTCCGGAATATGAAAATAACTCTTTCCCCATAATCGGGTAAAGGCAGCAGAAACGGTCCACCCTTTCCCCCATATCATCCTGCCGCTGAGGAAGTACTGGAATTGATTCGTGACTGATTCTTTCAGGGTGTCCAGCAGGTTCACCTCCGATTGATATTGTTGTGTCCGGTCTATCCCCATAAAACTCAGGTTTTGATACAGGTTCAGGCGGGGCAGCAAGTGGTGGTCAGCCGAAAATCCCTGGTAAAACTGACTTCTCAACACAGACCGGTAATTGCTGTAACTACCCTCTGCTTTGATATCCTCCCCGGCCATATCGTTTGCATCCGGATTAAAGGAGAAGAGCGTTTCGGATGAAATGCCGTAAACCAAACCTTTCTTCCGGATCTTTTCCTGCTTCAAAAAAGAGGGTGAAAACCGGTCGGCTGCATTTTGGGCTTCATCCTCCCGGCCCGACATAATCAATGACCAGTAATAGTACGAATTAAGAAAATCATCCGTGGAATTCTCATCAAAAGCCCTTTGAAAGTGTTTGACCGCCTGCCGGTATTTCCTGGATTCGTAAGCTGCTACTCCTGCCCTGATCCGCAAGTAATAAAAATCGGTGCCTTCCCTGAATGCCTTTTGTGATTCCCTGAGCAATTGCGTCCATTTTTTATCCAGGTACATCCGGTAGGTGACAGAATCTGTTTTTTGCAGGTTCCTCTGGGCAACGGAGACAACCGGGAAAATCACGCCAGCTAAAAGGATCAGTATGAATTTGTGCATTCTGCTTTGAATTCGAGTTGGTCGGAATGGTAGTGAAAATCCGCAATACTATGATTGGCCAAGGTAATGTCGATTTTTGCCTCAACTTTTCCTTTTTTCCGGACTACAGTCTGTAATAATGCTTTTGAGGAATAAAAATCCTCTTCCAGGTGAAGATAGGTCAATTCATAATCCGCAGTCAGGAACACCTGAAACGGTGCGGTCACATCCTGCAGATAAAGGCGTACCCCACGGAACAGCTTGTCGGGAGGATATACATCCCTGATGTGAAGCCCCTGGTAATAACCGGACAACACACCATAAAAACCGAGATAAAAATAGTAAAGCAGGGAATGTCTGCTTCCGAGGAAATTAATGAAATAGTGCATGTTGCCGTTGTTGTAAAAATAGGCGACAGCCCCCGTCCGGAGGCATTCGAAATAGCTGTTGTTGTATTCGTCGGTTTTTACCTCCCATTTATGCTTCCCCCGTAACCATTTGACCGGAGTGCCGGTTACCTCGAATGTAACCGCCTTCCCGGGAAGAAAATGGAGCGCATTCTCCAGTAGGGGATGATTCCGGACAGCCTGAAGGGATTCTCCTTCTTTGGGTACAGCATGGGTTTTCAGGGTGTAATCTCCGGCATGCCCGGTAAGATAAGCTGACAAAGGGTAATAAATGGTCTTGCTTCCGATATGAGGGGTCGATTGCATCTGAAAATGAAGGTGAGGGTAAGGTGACCGGCCCGAATTTCCGCACAGGCCCAGTATATCTCCCTGTTTGACAGGATCTCCTTTCTTAACTTTCAATGATCCTGGTTTCAGGTGACTGACCTGGGAATAAACATGTTCCTGGTGTTTAAGAACTACGCTGTTTCCCCAGTTACGCCGGATATTGTTGTCCCCAGGCAGATTGTCGGGGATTCCGTCGGTCAGATCGGCCACGGTCCCATCCGCAACAGCCACAACCGGTTTTTCGTAACACAGATAATCGGAAAGGACTGTACCCTTTCCCCGGAATTGGATCCCCTCCCTGTCTGTCATGACCAGGTCCAGACCATGTGTCCACTCTCCCTGGTGGGTGGGCTCACCATAATAACCCTGGCTGATCCTCCATTCACCCAAAACCGGCAAATTGACTGGCAGGTAATCAGGCGAATAAAAACGATCCTTGTTAATGCG
>CAYWTT010000528.1:0-3069 GCA_964461245.1 uncultured Prolixibacteraceae bacterium
TTTCTAACTGCCAGCCTGCTGTTAATAACCGGAATAACAGCTAACGCTCAGCTTTCGGCGCAAAGACCGGAATTGATCAAGCTGCCGTTTGCTTTCTCCGATGTGGGCCGTACCCCAATGGAAAATACCCCGTTAAAGTTTGGCTCACGGTTGTTGTTTGTTGCCAATAACCGGCCGGGTGGGGCAGATGCCAAAGGTGAAAATGCTTACCTGTATATCGATGATTTGCAGACAGGCAAGGAAGTTGCCCGCTTCGGGCAGGGGCATTCGTTTGTCTCGGCCTTTATGAACAATGATGAACTGAATGTTTTCGCCCTCGAATTTACCGATTTCGGGCGGGTGATGAATTCAACCGGAATTGATAGGATGGTTACTACTGACCTGAAAAACTGGAAAACCGGAAAAGTTATTCTGCCCGAAGGGGGCGAACACCTTTTCAACTCGTCGGTATGCCGTGATGGCAAAGGCTATGTGATGGCTTTTGAATCAGATAAGCCGGTGCAGTTTTGTTTCAAATTTGCCCGTTCGTCCAACCTGTCGGAATGGGAAAAGATACCCGGACTGGCTTTTACGGGCGAAAAACATGAATATTCAGCTTGCCCGGTAATCCGGTATTTCGAGCCATACTATTATGTGATTTACCTTCATGCCCCGATCAAAGGGCATAACGGGTGGATTTCGTACATGGCCAGGTCGGAAAATCTGGAAACCTGGGAACTCAGCCCGTATAACCCCATCTTGGAAGCAGGACCCGGCGAAGGGAAAAATAATTCAGATGTCGACCTTCTTGAATATGAGGGGAAAACCTATTTGTTTTATGCCACCGGCGATCAGGAAACCTGGGGTACTGTCCGGGTGGCCATGTTCGAGGGGACGGAAAAGGATTTTTTCAAAGGTTATTTCCCTGAAGGTACATCATTCGTTAAATTCTCGGCCAAACAATAAAAATCAGATATGAGAAAACTAAAGTTATTTTTGTTTTTCGGATTATATATTTTTTCCCTTAGTCCCGCTTTTTCCCAAAAAGCGGCAGAGGGGAAGATTATTCATTCGGCATTCATCCCGCAGAAAGCAGAGTGGGATATAGCATGGCCCGGGCGGATTTCGCAATACGACCTGGTTTACCTCAGCCCGCCAATCGACCCGTTGCAGGGAATTCCGCTCGGGAACGGCGAAACCGGGGTGTTGTTCTGGTGCGAGGATTCAAAAATTATTGCCGTAGTCAACAAAAGCGATTTGTGGGATGATGCGGCTTTTAAAACGTTTCACAACTGGAGTAAAGACGAAGAAGACCGCAGCACCACTCAGCGCCATGCCTGCCGGATTGTGATTGATTTTAAATTTCCTGTTTTTAATGTGATGTACCTTTCTGGATTTAAAGCCCGGCTTAACCTTGCCGATGCCTCCATGTCCCTTGAATCGCAAAGCCCCTTCGGAAATATATCGATGTCTGCATTTGTTGACCATCAGACAGGAGTTTTGTTTTACAGCCTGAATTCTTCGCTGAACGAAGATGCCCCTGTCGATATTTCTGTTGAACGGTTTGGCTCAAGGACCTATTCGCACTGGTATAGGCAGGTCTACCGTGATGCTTCTGTCGGTTTATCGGGGACAGAGGCCGAAGCCGACAACAATGGCGTTTATCTGATTCAAAAATTGACTTCGGGCACATTTGCTGTTGGCAGTCGCGTTCTTCAAGATAATGGTCTGAAAGTTAACTACCTGCGCGAACATTCACATCGTGCAGTAATGCAATTATCCGGCAGGAAACAGAAAAATGCGCAGTTTGCTTTTGCGATTACATCCCCCAAAGAAAATGTGCCGGTTGCCGAAGTGAAAAGTATACTTTCTTCAGCAAAAGAGAATGGAGCCGATTTTTTTCAGAAATCGAATGCTGAAACTTGGAAATCGATCTGGAACCGTTCATTTATGGATTATGGCGACGACTATCTGAACAACCTTTGGTACCTAACAATGTATTATGCTCATGCTTCGCAGGGAGGGAAATACCCCGGGCGGTTTAATAATGGTCTGTGGGGGTGGAGCCACGATGTGCAGAACTGGAATTTTTATTTTCACTGGAACCAGCAGGAGTTGTACTGGCCGTTAAATGCTGCGGGTTTTCATGAACTTGTTTCTCCATATCTCGATTTCCGTTTCAATTCATTGCCTCAGGCAAAAAACGATGCAAAAGAAATTTTTAATGCCGAAGGTGCATTTGTTTCGGATGTAGCCGACCGCCGCGGCTTTAATTCGTCGGGCGAAAAAGACAATCATACTCCGGTTGCTGAAATTGCCCTCGACTTCTGGCGCCAGTACCGCTTTACCTGCGATAAAAACTTCCTGAAAGAAAAAGCCCTTCCTTTCATCATCGAAGCAGCGCGTTTTTTTGAATCTCTTTTGGTGAAGGAGGAGGATGGATTGTACCATGCCAAAGAAGGTACAGCTTACGAAGGATGGATTAAACTGAAAGATGGTTTGACTGAACTTGTTTATGCGCGTGTGTTATTTTCTGCGGCTCTTGAAGCATTGGATGCTGCCGGCACAGATTTGCCGGAAGCGGTAAAATGGAAAGAAATCCTTGGACATCTGGCTCCTTTGCCGGTTATGGTACCCGGCGATTCAGCCATTGTCCGCGACGGTTCTGATTTTGTACTGAACCGCGGATTGTTTAAAGGCGAAAAATGTCCCTCCGGCCAGGTTTTTGCCGGAGGCTGGGGAATTGAAGGAAAAAAGATGATGCCTGCCGGCAATGTGGATGGAATTTTCCCCACGGTGCCGTCATCACCGGCTTTCCCTTCAGGGTTGATCGGACTGTCGCAAAAAGGAAGCGAAATGTTCAGTCAAATGACATCTACAGCACTTTTATGCAGTGCTGAAGTCACCGGCTGGGATCCGGTTCCTGTTGTTTTTGCACGCCTTGGCCTGGCTAACAAACTTGACAGCGACCTTCAACGGTTCCCCTCTCGGTGGCAAATCTATTGTAATGGTTGGGGGCACTGGGGGGTCGAATTCGAAATAAACAAGGATGCCGAATGGTTCTTCCGTACCAATACCGTTAAGGATATA
>CAYWTT010000529.1:0-3055 GCA_964461245.1 uncultured Prolixibacteraceae bacterium
GATATCACAGCGGAAACCGCGGTATAGTTTCCCTTTGGGACCTTCAATGTATGCCGCATCTTTATCTTTGTTTTCACCATCGAGAATGATCTTGCATCCGTCGTCATAGGTGAGTTCGATTCTTTTCCAGGTTCCGGCAGCATCGGGATGTTGCTGCGGGGCATCCACGTCAATCCGTACCGGACTGGTATGATCCTTGCCCAGGATGTACTGCACCGGATCGAGGTAGTGCTGGCCCATGTCGCCCAAACCTCCGCCGTCATAATCCCAGTAGCCCCGGAACGTGGCATGTACCCGGTGAGGATGATAAGGTTTGAAGGGCGCGGGACCCAGCCACATTTCATAATCGAGTTCCGGAGGGACCGGTTGTACATCGAGGTCAGTGCGGCCAATCCAATAGAATTTCCAGTCAAAACCGGTGGACATATTAATGGTGACCTTTAAGGGCCATCCCAGCAATCCGTTCTGCACCATTTTCTTGATCGGTTCCACCGTGGTTTCCATTCCATAGAATCTGTCTTTAAACCGGAACCAGGTATTCAGCCTGAAAACCCTTCCATGCTGGGCAATGGCTTCCTTAACGCGAATGCCTTCCCCAATGGTACGGGTCATTGGTTTTTCGCACCACACGTCTTTTCCGGCTTTGGCGGCATCAATGCTCATGATCCCGTGCCAGTGCGGAGGAGTGGCAATGTGTACGATGTCAATTCCCGGATCAGCGAGCAGTTCGCGGTAGTCGTGATAGGTTTTGGTCCCTTCGGGACATCTGGCCAATGCCTCCTTCAGGTGGTTGCTGTCCACATCGCAAATGGCGGTCAGCCGGGCTCCGGGGTATGAAATATGCCCTTTACCCATGCCGCCGACTCCGATGATGGCCTTGGTCAACTGGTCACTTGGGGCCAGGTATTTGTTCCCTCCCATCACGTGGGCAGGAATAATGGTAAAAGCGGCAAAGGAAGCCGCACTGTTTCTGATAAATTTCCTTCGGTCCATATTTTGAAATTTTTGAAATTCAGCTAGTCCTACAAAGGAATTAAATTCCATCCAAAGTCACAAAAAGTTTTATGTATAAACCTTTTTTCAGTTTCATTTTCTATTATCGGATTTACTCAGCACAGGATGTGTCGTGCGATCGATGTTATGCAGCGTCTTCAATCCCAGTGGAAGACCTCTTCCATGTTGGACCACCATTCTCCTTCTGACCGGTTTGTTACCGGCCGCTGCATGGGCATCATGATATCCCACCATTCCCGGGTTTTGGGATCAGCAGCCATTTTTGCCATATCGGCTTCAAAATCTTCCCCCACATATTCAAAATAGGCAAACAATACATTGTCTTTGTGAAAGATGGAATAGTTGGTGATGTTACATGCCGTGATCATTTCAAGCACTTCCGGCCACACTGCGGCATGATATGCCTTGTATTTTTCATAACTTTCCGGGGCAACCCCGATGATCTGTCCGAAACGAATCATAGTAAGGTCATTTTTGTGATGTGTAATATGGTAAATTAATGATTCTTTTGGGTAATTAAAACCTCTGGTTTCAAGAATGCCCCCGACCCGTCGCTATTGGGTACAGCCTTCAAATCAACCCACAGGTGATTTGACCAGTGTCCTTTGAAATTTGAGGAGGCAGCAACTGATTTGTTGAAGGAGAGTGAATTGGAGGATATATCCAGGGGAGCGATGGTCATGGCACTTCCCGAAAGTTCCAGTTCCACGATGGTATTGATGGGCTGCAATTCATTCTCCGGGAATTCAATGCGCCAAAATGATCCGTCTTTATGTAGGCTTACCTTACCGCCGTGGGCAAGATGGCAACTCCTGATGTCGGCCCCGATATCGGGAAGGATTATTTTGGGGCTGCTTCCGATCCATTTCATGATATGCAGATAAATCCTGTTACCTTTCCGTGTACTGACCCCCCAGTCGGTGGGTTTAAAAGGGCCTCCCCTGGTACCGTAAATGGCATAACCATATTGTTTCAGCCATTGGCCCATCTCTTTCAGGCGCTCGATCTGAAGGGGTTCAATGCTGCCGTCCGGCTTTGGACCCACATTGAACAGCAGGTTGCCATCCCCCCCGGCCGACCGGATCAGGGTTTGAAGGCATTGTTCCAGTGATTTCACCTGGTCATCCGGTTTCCATGCCCATTGAGTGGCGATGGTAATACATGATTCCCACGGCCGGTTGATCTGAAAACTTCCCACCCTTTGTTCCGGGGTGTCAAAATCACCTTTAGCGCCGGTCCGATTGTTCACCAGGATCCCAGGCTGCACTTCCCTGATCCGGTTGATCACCCCCTGCCCCCTGACAGAATCGAACCGCTGGGGAACATCGTACCACATTACCAGAAGGGGACCGTATTTTTTGATGATCTCCACCGACTGGTTTTTCAGGTATTCTGTGTACCGGTCTAGATTGCTGACCGGCCGTTCAACACTTCCCCCGGGACTGGTCAGCGGAAAGTTGGGATGATGCCAGTCGCAGGTGGAATGGTAAAATCCCAGAGCCATTCCCTGTTTCCTGCAAGCTTCAGCAAGTTCGGCCATGATATCCCTTTTGAAAGGGGAATGCATAATGTTGTAATCGTTGTACCGGGTATCCCAGTTGCAGAAACCGTCGTGATGTTTGGAGGTGAAAACGATGTATTTCATCCCTGCGGCTTTGGCGATGGATACCCATTCATCGGCATTGAACCGAACCGGATTGAACTGCAGGTAAAGGGAATCATAAGTCGAAACCGGAATTTCCCGCCCCCGCGACCATCCGATCTCGGTGCCTTTCAGCGATACCGGCCCCCAATGGATGAACATACCAAACCGGGCATCTTTCCACCATTCCAGCTTTGCAGCATGGTCTTCAGGAAAAACAACTTCCCTTTTCCCGGTTGAGCAGGCGGAAAAGATAACCATCAGGATCAGCAAAATACAAAACAGACCAGATACTTGTAACCTCTTCATTTTTCACTTTTCATTTTTACATTGTATTCATTTACCGCTTTATACATAGCCACTATATTTTCCGGCGGAACATCCGGAAGAATGTTATGA
>CAYWTT010000530.1:0-3049 GCA_964461245.1 uncultured Prolixibacteraceae bacterium
GCTGCCAAATGGTTGAGGCAGGCGAAGAATTTTCCAGTTGCCTTTTATGTAAGCCTACATTTCGAAGAGTTCCCAACCCATACCGTCGTTGTTGTGAATGGCTGTTGAATCGCCCTTTAGCACGGGTAACATTGACTTGCCGATAAGTGGGTGAATATCTTTCCCCTTGTTTTGTTTTGGATATGTTGAACCGGTGATATCCAGGATTGTAGGCATGATATCGGTAACATGGAAGAAGTTTTTGTTCCACTGTCCGGCATCTTTCATTTGTCCGGGCATTTTTACGATCAAAGGTGCTTTGATACCGCCTTCTGCAGCAAAACCTTTGAACATGCGGAAAGGAGATGAGGATGCCTGTGCCCAACCCGGACCCATTTCTATATAAGAATTCTGCAGGCCGCGGTTTTCCATTTTATTGTTGAAAGAGCCGAGGTATTTGCCATCGGCATTGCCCGGATAGGCAGTGGCCATGGCACCGTTTGCACCATTGTCTGACATGAATATGATCATTGTGTTATCATACATGCCATTTTGTTTCAGGTAGTCGAAAACACGGCCAATACTCATGTCCATGTAATCCAGCATGGCTGCATATACTTCCATGTCCCTGGCGAAATCTTCTTTGTCGTGCTGGCTTAGTTTGTCCCACTTTGGAATTGCGGGGTTTTTGATAAAGTTGGCTGCATCTTTGGAAACGATACCAAGTGCCTGGAGGTTTTTCAGTCGCAAGGTCCATAATGAATCCCAACCCATATCAAATTTGCCTTTGTATTTGTCTATATACTCTTTTGGCGCATGGAGGGGATCGTGAACCGCGGTGAACGAGAGGAATGCCATGAAAGGCTTGCCATCGGTTTTATTCCTGTCGATAAACTGCAGCATGGAGTCGGTATAATTCCTGGAGGAATAGAAATCCTGCGGCGGGTCAACAATCTTCCCATTTCTTGTATACTCCATGTGTTGAAGCAGCGACAATGCTTTGCGGTCATTAAAATGGCTTCCTCCACCTGTACCGAGGATAAATGTTTGTTCAAATCCACGGTCGAAAGGATCGTGACCGGGGCCTTCACCCAGGTGCCACTTGCCGGTCATATAAGTATGATAGCCATTTGTTCTTAATACTTCGGGGATGGTAACCACCTGCTCGCTCAATTCAGCTGAGTAGCCGGGCAATTGCAGATGGTGTAATGCAGGATAGTCCATCTCACCCATGATGCCTAAACCCGCAACGTGGTTATCGTTGCCCGAGAGCAGGGCAGAGCGGGTTGGAGAACAGGTAGGGAGCACGTGAAAATTGGAAAACAGCATACCCTGCTTTGCAAGGTCATTGATAATGGGGGTTTGAATATTGCCACCAAACGGGCCAATATCGCTGTACCCGAGGTCATCGGCAACAATGATAAGGACGTTTGGTTTTTTTTCGTTTGTTGTTTCAGCGTCGGCCTTTTTAGGCTGATCACACGATGCGAAGGTGGCTCCGAAGGCCATACCTAGAAGAATACGTTTCATTTTCATGTTAATGTTTGCGACTGACGTTTAAAAGAAATTTGCTGGTTATAATTTTATGAAAATACTCATATATTGAGAAAATGTAAAACTTCTTGTTCCAAATCAAGTCTTAACATTTTGTAGCTATTCTCCATACGGGCATGTTCAATTGAATTATCATTAAAGCGTGATGCGGTTTGGCTGCATTGCCAGTAATCATCACACAGCGACCTGAAATCGTCATTTGAACTGAATAGCTCCATTAATTTACCCCTGTATTCGGGAAACCTGTTAATTATATAGTCTAACTCTTTTTGCATTTTTATCTAAGCTTAAAAACATTCTCTATATTGCGATTTACTTACAATATTAAATGAACGTGCTGAAGCCGTGCAATTTAATACAGTAAAATACAGTAAAAGCAAACGTAAAAAGTGACCAAAAAGGAACTTAGCCCGGAGCTCGTAAACGCGCAGTTGGAAAGGGTGTTAATGACGGAGCCATTTCAAAACTCGGGGACATTATCACGTTTCCTGAGGTTTATAGTAGAAGAGACGCTGGCGGGTCGTGAGTCGGAATTGAAAGAATATATTATTGCCATAAAGGTACTTTCCCGAAGAAATGACTTTAACCCACAATCAGACCCGATTGTGCGGATACATGCGGGCAGGCTCCGGCGTGCGTTGAACGAGTATTACCAGGGCGCTGGAAAGGATGATAGCATTACTATTGGTATACCGAAGGGCGCGTACGTGCCGGCATTTTCTACCAATACAGGAGCCATACAGCAATCGACCCAGGAGCTGAAGAAGCAACAGCCTGCGTCACGTAAAAGAATTACAGTTGCCGTTCTGCCATTTAATAATGTTAGCAGCGATGCATCGGCAGTTGCTTTTGCCGATGGCCTGGCAGATCATATCAGCACAGCGCTTACACGGTACTCAGAACTGTCTGTTATCTCTTATTATTCCTGCCGCAATATTATTGGGAAAATAAATGATATTAAGGAAGCCGGGATGGTATTGGGTGCTATGTATATCCTTACAGGCACTGTTCAAAAGGATGACCGGCATTTAAGAATAAGGGTGCAATTAACGCGTACCGAAACGAGGGAACAGGTATGGGCTAATTCTTACGAACGTGATTATACAGGTGCCAATCTTTTTGAAGTACAGGATGAGATTGTTTGGTATGTGGTGAGCCAGACTGCGGGTCACTACGGTGCCATATCCCGCAGCATTGTAAGGATAACTGCGCACGGCAATATCCCGGATGCTACTTTTTATGATGCAATGTTTTGGTATTATAATTTTGTCGGCAACCTTTCCGAAGAATTTTTTTATACTGCTGAAGCTGCCATGAATACGGCAATTGAGACCGATCCGGGTTATGCAATGGGCTGGGCAGTTTTGGGCGAAATATTTGTCGGCGGCCATTTCATGGGATTTAAAAGTAAGTTGGTAGAAAGCCAACTGGAAAAAGCGGTAGCTTTTGCAAGGACCGCCATACGAATTGATCCAACCTGTCAGCATGCCTACCAAACAATTGCCATTGCCGGGAT
>CAYWTT010000531.1:0-3048 GCA_964461245.1 uncultured Prolixibacteraceae bacterium
ACTTTTACCTGGCATCCCAGCCTCCAGTTCGACTGTTGTTCCTTCCGGGTAAAATGACCGGTCTCAATAGCCAGGATGAATCCGCCGCCTTCCATAACCTGGCAGCGGCACTGACCACAGGTTCCTCCGCCTCCGCAAGCTGATGGCAGGAAAATTCCCTTTTCAGAAAGCGTGGACAACAGAGTACCTCCCGGATTGACAACCACTTCTTTTTCTTCATTGATGGTGACTTTCACCTCTCCCGTGGCTGTGAGCTTAGCCCGTGCAAAAAGCAAAGCCGCCACCAGAAACAACACAATGACCATAAAGGCCGCAATACTGGAGAGTATTACAAATATGACTGAAGCTCCTAAAATCATCTTATTTTAGTTTAATTCAGGTTAAATTTTAATACCGAGGAAGCTCATGAAAGCGAGTCCCATCAGTCCGGTGATAATAAAGGCAATTCCCATGCCTCTAAGGGGGGCAGGGATGTTGTTGTATTTGAGCCTTTCCCGGATGGCGGCCAGCAAAACAATGGCCAGAGCCCAGCCCACACCTGATCCCAGGCCCCAGGAAAGCACCTCACCGATATTCTTGTACTCACGCTGTTCCATAAAAAGCGATCCCCCAAGGATGGCGCAATTTACAGCGATCAGAGGGAGGAAGATTCCAAGTGAATTATAAAGTGCAGGAGAAAATTTCTCCACGATCATCTCTACCAGCTGAACCATAGCAGCAATGGTGGCGATATAAACCATAAAACTCAGGAAAGAAAGGTCCACCTCTCTGAAATTCTCTCCCAACCAGGCTAAAGCGCCCGGTTTCATCACGTACTCCAACAAAAGATAGTTCACGGGAACCGTAATGATTTGAACGAAGATAACGGCAATCCCCAGTCCCATTGAAGTCTTAACCGTTTTCGAGACAGCCAGGTAGGAGCACATCCCGATAAAGAAGGCAAAGATCATGTTGTCAATGAAGACCGATCTAACGAATATGTTAATAATTTCCTGCATAATCGAATTCTGTTTATGGGATTACTCTTTTTCGATCAGTTCCTTATTAAAACTGCGTTGGATCCAAATGATAACGCCAACCAGAACGAGCGCCATGGTAGGCATGATCATCATCCCGTTATTTGAATATCCAGCATTGTAAAACGACTGCGGGATCACATGATATCCCAACAAGGTACCTGATCCCAAGAGTTCCCGGAAGAAGCCCACTGCGATCAGGATCATGGAATACCCGGCCCCGTTGCCCAGTCCGTCGAGAAAGGAAGGCCAGGGTTTGTTGCCCATGGCATAGGCTTCGAGCCGGCCCATGATGATACAGTTGGTGATGATCAACCCCACATAAACGGAAAGCTGTTTGCTGACATCATATACAAATGCCCTCAGGAACTGGTCAACTAAAATCACCATGGTAGCCACGACCACCAGTTGAACAATGATACGGATACGTGGAGGGATGTAATTCCGCATCCATGAAATCACCAGGTTGGAAACGGCAGTGACCACCGTCACCGAAATTCCCATCACGATGGCCGGTTTCAGTTTCACCGTAACGGCCAATGCCGAACAGATACCCAGGATCTGCACCGTCACGGGATTCTGCAGATTCAGCGGTCCTGTCAGCAATTTAAAATTCTTGGACGAAAATATGCTCATTGCTTTCGGATTTTTTATTAATGACGACTCTGGAGGAAATAGGTTTTATACTGCACCAGACAGGAATCGAGCATGGCTTCCAGCGCTTTGGAGGTGATGGTACCCCCGGAAATGGCATCTACAGCATGTTTTGAATCCTTGGGTGCGCCTCCTTTTAGCACTTTAACGGATACGAACTGGACAGAATCTTCAAATATCTGTTTTCCAAGGAAAGGTTGCTGGAACCATTCCGTTGCAATCTCTGCCCCCAGCCCGGGGGTCTCTCCCTGATGATCAAACACGGTACCATATATCGTATTCATGTCTGGTTGAAACGACATGTATCCCCAGATCGGACCCCAGAGTCCTTTCCCTCGAAGAGGGACCACATAGGCCTGGGAACCGTCATCGAGCGTGCCGACAAAAACAGGAAGCGAACGATCTTCCGCAGGCTTGCTGATTTCATTTTTCATATCCACGGTAAAAGCATCGCCATCTTTTTTCTCCCCTTTGTTATTCAACACATAACTATCGGTAATGTATTTGGCATAAAGATCCACCGCATTGTCAGGAGTGGATTTGATCCTGATCGAAGCAAGGATATTCTGCTTTTTTTCCACCTCAATGTTTTTGTCCTGAAAAGGCTTGAGCTGCATGGCAGCCAGCGATAACAGCAGGGCTATGACCACTACCATCACTACAGAGAAGATAAAAATATAGGTGTTACTGAAATTTTTCATGACATTTCCGGTTAAAGTTTAGCCCTTGTGCCGATTCTTTTCAGCCGGCGTTTGATATGTCCTTCTATGACAAAATAGTCAATCAGGGGAGCTGATACATTCATCAGGAGGATGGCCAGCATCATTCCCTCCGGGTATGCCGGATTGAAGACCCTGATCATCACGGCGAAAGCGCCGATCAGGAAGCCATAGATCCATTTCCCCTTTTCCGTATGTGTTGACGTTACGGGATCGGTAGCCATGAAAACGGCGCCAAACGCAAATCCTCCCATCACCAAATGGATATAAGGGGCCAGTTCCATGTAGCTGTTGACTGCGAAAATATTACAGAGAACGCCTAAAGACAAGGCGCCCAGTACGGTCGATAACATGATCTTCCAGCTTCCGATGCCTGTGAATATAAGAATGGCAGCACCAATGAGGATGGCTACTGTTGAAGTTTCTCCTATAGATCCGGGTATAAATCCCAGGAACATATCGGAGAACGAGGTCAGCTTTTCAGGAGCACCCTGAGCCAATTGTGCCAGGGGAGTTGCCCCGGAAAAACCATCCACCGGTGCGTTCTTTGTCAAATCATAGATCCATACCCTGTCACCGGTCATCTGGGCCGGATAGGCAAAAAACAGGAAAGCACGGGCCAGCAAGGCTACATTCATGATGTTATAGCCCGTGCCTCC
>CAYWTT010000532.1:0-3045 GCA_964461245.1 uncultured Prolixibacteraceae bacterium
CTTGGCAGCTGTTTCAAATGCTGTTTTAAATGCCTCCCATGAACCAAGATCTCTCTCAATGACGGTTTTCAGACTGACAGGCACTTCATTCTTCAGGGGAGTCATATTTTCCCAGAACAAGTTGTGATTGTAGTATCCACCCCCGTTATTCCGGATAGCTAAGCCATATTTGCTTATCCCCGCAAAAATCTCCTCCATGGATGTATTTTCCAAACCGGCCTCTTTTGCCGCTTTCACAAAATTGTCAAAATAGGTTCGGTGGTGTTTTGAATAATGAAGCTCCATGGTCTGTGCATCAATCCATGGTTCCATGGCATTGTAGTCATATTCCAGTTTCGGGAAAACATGTACGATCCCTTCTTTGTCTCCTGAAGCAGCAGCCGAAGAGGATCCGGTCAAACTGACTACTGTGGTTATAATTGCTGTCATGATCATTAATTTTACTTTTTTCATTGTTTTTTTATACATAAACAACGGAGGGTTAAAAAAGGTTTTCCAAAAAAGATTTTTTCATCAATTTATCTTCTATTTTTGATCCAATCTGATGAAGAAAATGAAGATCACAGCGATCATTGTCACATACGACAGGCCGGATGCATTGGAGTCCATTCTGCTGAGTCTTACGGGTCAGTGTGTCAAACCGGATGAAGTCATCATTGCTGACGATGGGTCCGGTCCGGATACGGAAGCACTGATTCGTTCATTTATAAACACAGTACCTTTTGAACTGAAGCATATCAGACAGGAGAAGGAAGGATTCAGAGCAGCCGCCATCCGGAACAAGGCCATTCTGCAAAGCACGGGGGATTACCTGGTTTTTTCTGATGGCGATCTTGTCTTTCACCCCAGTTTTATTTATGATTTCAAGCAAAGAATGGCCCACGGCACAGCCTGTATTGGATCCAGGGTTTTTCTGACGGCAGGGGCCAGTGAGAAAATCATGCGGGAGAGATGCAATGAAGTAAAGATCCCATTCTGGTCACAGGAAATTGAAACCAACCGGCTGAATGGCATCCGATGCCCATTGGCCAGCCGGCTGTATCCGCCTGTCCTGTACTCCGGGAAACTGCGCGGTGGATTATTGGGAGTATCCAAATCCGATCTTGTTTCAGTCAACGGATGGAATGAATCATTCAGAGGTTGGGGTTTGGAAGACACAGAACTGGTGTTGAGGTTATTCAACAGGGGTATCTGTCTGCGGAAACTGAAGTTTTCAGCCATTTCCTATCATTTATGGCATCCGACTGCCAGCAGGGAACTTCTTGGAGAAAACCGCAGGTTGCTTCAGAACTGCCTGGAAAAACGGTTAACCTGGTGTTCTAATGGACTGGTCAAAGGTGAAAGGCCCTGATATCATCCGGTGAATGCCATAGAAACAAACAATAAAAAAAAGTAAAAAAAGACAATCCCATATGTGTTTCCAGGTTTGCATCCCCGAAATTGGCCACTCCCATTGCCACCAGAAAGAGCCAGAAAACAAGGTTCTTTCGGTGTCTCTCCCCGAACACCGGGATAAGAATCACGTATGATATGTAAAGAAAGCCTACTAAACCGAATTTCACAAGATAGTTCAGGTATTGGTTATGTGAGGGGCCCTGGTTTTCAGCGATCAGTTTGGAATGGAGATCGCGATAGGCTTCAGCATATCTGATTTTCCAGTTACCAGTACCGATGCCAAACCAGGGATTTTTTCTAATCAGCAGGACAGAAGCCTTGAAATACTCGATCCTTTGCGACAGTGACTGTTTGTTGGGATTTCCGGAACGCGAATAGATGTCATATTCCCATATTGATTCATAGACCCTGGGATAAAGAGAAAAAGTGCGATCTGCATAAATGTGATTAGCCAGTCCGCTTTCGATAGCCCTGATATCTTTGTAGGTAAGTTGCCTGACTCCGGCACTGTCTTTTCGTAAACCTTTGCTGGTCAGGTAGCGTATGAGAGTAGCACTGTAAGGGAATCCACTTTTATCCAGCGAATCGTAATTGCATAAGCTTACTTTATTCCATTCTTCTCTCAGTTCTTTTTCACACAAATAGGCTCTGACCCAATGGCCGTTCTCCTTTTCCTCGGAATTAAAATCAAAAGAATAGGGATTTCCCGACGGAGTTACTTTATCGACAGTATGAGGATCAAGTTTTTCGGTATGGTAAAAATCATACCAAACGCGGCTTACATAAATCAAAGGCGTAACCAGGAGAACCATCAGAAGCATGAAGAGCAACAATTTGGTTTTCAGTTTTTTCATACCTGCAATCAGGTAGAGTATCAGCACAAGTGATGTGCCGGTAAAAGCAACAATTCCGGTTATGGATTTCAGCAGGATTAAAAAATAGACCAGCCATACCAAGAGTAGAAGAAGCCATAATGGTTTGTAACCAATTACCGGCAGTTTGGTTTTTGATATGAACAGCCAGCACAGCACAATAATAGTTAAAACAAGCTGAAATGAATAACGAATATGGGAAATCAGGATGATTTTCCGAAATTCCGTGATTTGGAAATAATTACTGAACAAAAGTTTGACAACGCCGGTCAGGGAGGCAACAAATACGGAGAGGCAGAAAAAAACAAGCAGTATCAGAAACCTGTCTCTTGAAAGCAAAGGTGAAATAAAGAGGGCAGTTGGTATAATGATCCAGAAAATCACTTTTCTGCATTCGTAGCGAGCGAAAGGCAGGTCTCGGGTAAAGAGGGTGCCGATGACATAGATCAGGAATACGGAAGTCAGGAGTAGCAGGTTTTTCCATGAGCCGTGAGGCACGGAGGGGTGTTTCCAGGAGAAGAGGAGTAGCGCCTGCAGCAGCAGGAGGCCTGCGGTGATGCTGACTAGTGCTTCCGAAAATGGCAGCAGAACAACGAACAGCAGAAGGCTGAAGAAGAATATATTTTCACGAAGATAGGAAAGGTCGGGTTTCTGCTTCATGAGAGCTGCTATGCTTTAGAGGAATAAACGAAAAAAGGGGAGATAAATTATCAGTTTCAGGGAATAAGGCAAAAAAAAACTCCGGCTCAAGGAAGAACCGGAGTTAAGTAAGGATGGC
>CAYWTT010000533.1:0-3034 GCA_964461245.1 uncultured Prolixibacteraceae bacterium
AGAGAACAGAGTCCAGTTGTTGGATTTGGCCAGATCATGATTTCAGGGTTAAATTTGTTCATTGAAATGGCTAAAGGTGAAATGGTAAACTGAAAAGTAGAAGCCGAACTTTTCCTTAATCCATCTCCATTAACTGCTAGAATATACCAACTATGGACTCCACAATCAGAAACAATAGTAGTATAAAAAGGAGAAGTTACCTTAGCCCGCTTCACACCATCAATATAAACTTCATAATAAGCAATAGAAGATTCAGGATCAGAACTTTCCTGCCATGAAAAAGTTATCTGGTCAGATTGAAAAGTGCTATTATTCGAAGGTGAAATCAAATCAAAGGCTGCAGACTTAGTTTTCTCAGTATTTCCAAATCCTTGTAAACCAAATCCATACTGGAAAAGAGGATCTCCAAAAATGGGAGGAACAGATAAACCTTGATTGATATAATTTCTTATTAAAATTCGCTCCGCATCAGTAGCACCAATATCATAAGGTAAATCCCATTTTTCAACCATATTGTTGAGATCATCCGTTCCAATTTGTGCATCAGATTTTGGAAGTTGAAAAGGTAATTTTCCACTGGGAGTATAATCACCAAAAATACAAGCGGCTGTCGCTTGCCCAATGCCAGTTCCACCCCGATAAACCAGTAAAATAGCATTCGAAATATCCAACAAGGGTGTCAAAACATACGGTCGTGGAGTTAAAATCACAGTAACAACTTTTACGCCCCTGTCGTGAAAATTTTGTATAATAGAAAGTTGCTCAGAAGGAATATTCGGATTTTTATCAGCCCACTCTGTACCATGTGTATAACTCTTTTCTCCTATTACAACAATAGCAACTTTTGGATTTGTTGCATCATCTTGATACACGTTTAAGCCATCCTGTGCTCCACGTTCGGTAATGGCTTGCAAATATGTTTTAGCTTGAGGATCATCATAGTAAATTGATTGCCAAATAGTGTTTGGATCATTATCTTTATTTATCCATGTTGCTCGCGGACCAGCTACAACAACTTGATCACCAGAATTTAAGTTCAAGGGTAACACACCATCGTTTTTAAGTAAAGTGATTGATTTTTTAGCTGCATTAAGTACAATAGCATGATGGTTCTCTTGAGTCCAGGTACAAGTAGGATCTGAATAAGGATTTTCAAACATTCCCAACCGAATTTTCATATCTAAAACTCTTCTGCATGCCTCATTGATACGATCCATCCCAATATTTTGAACCAATTGATTGATATCCGTATTTACTGAAGGTGCACCACCCATAACATCAATACCCGCTCCTAAACTTTTTGTAGACTGTTCTGTATTTGCAGCTAACCAGTCAGTTACAACAAAACCTTTAAACTTTATCTCATTGCGTAAATAATCAATCACTTTTTTACTGGTATTTGCTCCATTTAATGGATCAAGCAAGGGACAGGTATTGTAACCTGGCATAACAGAAGCAGCATTTGCCTCAACAGCAGCATGCCACGGCTTCATGTGATAATTAATCGTAACTGAGTCATACTGTAAAACTGACTCACCACCAGCACCTTGACTCGGCCAGTGTTTTACTGTTACTAACATGGAATGAGGATTAATCTCCGGACCGCCTTGCATACCACAAACAATTGCACGAATAATTGCGGCGGCATCATCTGCATTTTCTCCTGAACCTTCCTGAAAACGCGGATACAGCACTTTGGTATCTACTTCGGCAAGAGGAGTCAATGTTCCTGTAAACCCAAAAAATTTGTGTTCAACCCGCTGAAGATTACCACATTGATAAACTAAATCCATATCACGAGTCGCTGCTAATCCCAACTGAGTAGGATAAATAGTTTTCCAACCATGAATTTTGTCACCAGTGAAAGCAATTGGAATACCCATCCGTGTTCTTGAAGCTGCATATTGAGCAGTTCGCATTCCACCTTCAACACCATAAGAAAAAGCAAAACCATCCAAGGGATTATTATTACCGTCATAAAAAAGTTGACATACTTTCTCTTCGGTGGTCAAATGACTCATAATATCATTTAATCTTTCTTCAGGAGTAAGATGCCAATCTTCAAAAGGCTCAATCACACCATTTTTATTCATGTCACGACACTCATTTACTATATTAATACCATCATTTTCTTGTTCTAAATAAGGAATATACAAACCAAATTGAAACCTATCAGAATATTTGTTCCCTGACGAAGTAGTAGCTATAACATACCATTTATAAGTCCATCGATCAACCAGCTCTGTAGAAACTGTAAATGAAGTAGAAGTAGTTTCACCAATTTTTGTATAACGATTCAATAAGTTCCCCGAAGCATACCATTCATAATCACTCCTGGTAATGTTTAAATAAATTTCATATTTTGAAGCTCCAGGACAAGTTTCCCAGCTTAAAGTTGGCTGTCGCGTAGAGGTTACCATTGAACCATCAGCAGGAAGAAGCAAATGAAAATCAACTTGTTCTGGCAGTAAAACTGACACTATTATTTCATCTATTCCAATTGCCAAGGAATCATCCGTAACCGTTAATCTAAATTTATAATCGCCCAGCACTAAATCACTTATTTTTACTACTGGTGTATAAATATCGATCATAGTTGCAGTAGAAGGTCCACTAACTTGTTCCCATTTATAGGAAATAATTTCTCCATCTGGATCGGCACTGTTTGAGCCATCCAACTGAATACTGTTTTGTGGTAAATAAATTATTTGATCAGTACCCACATCTGCTACAGGAGGAATATTCCCTACTTTGGGCTTCGGAGTAAGTTTTACATGTATTACCATTCCTGAATAAACATAAACTGTTAAAGGAACACCTTTAATGGTATCTGTAGTGCTTCCAGATTTTAAAGTCCAAAAAATCACATCAAAGTTTCCTCTAAAATCTTGTAAAGAAACCGTCAATGGGCTACCTTCATTGTATGACAACTGAATAGTTTGATTGGTATTCTGAACAATTACTTCATCTTGCCCATTTAAATCTTCAGGACTCAAACCTAATTTTAAATATTGTACATAAGGTACATCTAAAG
>CAYWTT010000534.1:0-3034 GCA_964461245.1 uncultured Prolixibacteraceae bacterium
AGGAGATATATCCCTGCAGCCGGCCGGTATATTTCAGGCCCACTACAATACCACTGAAAATCTGAAGAAGAGGTTCATCACGTCAAAGACGATTCATAAACTGATGCTTACCCTTCTGGGAAGAGTGGAAGGTAAAATTTCCGAAACCCTCCCGCCGGGGATAACCGGCAAGCTGAAGCTGATGTCTCTTGAAAAATCGCTAATAACCATCCACAAACCGGAAAATAACTTAGATCTTCGAAATGCCCGGTTCAGGTTGAAATTTGAGGAACTGTTCTTAATCCAGCTAAAGGTGCTCAGTCTGAAGCACAACCGGGAAGCGAAATTCAGGGGATTTCCTTTTTCAGAGATTGGATATAACTTCAATACTTTTTTTCATGATTACCTCCCGTTTCCCTTAACGGAAGCGCAAAAAAGGGTGATCCGCGAGATCAGGAAAGACCTCGCCGGGAACATCCAGATGAACCGCCTTTTACAGGGAGATGTAGGAAGCGGTAAAACCCTGGTTGCCCTCATGATTGCCCTGATCTCCTTTGACAACGGTTTCCAGGCCTGTTTGATGGCACCCACGGAAATTCTGGCCCAGCAGCATTTCAATACCATTTCAGGATTAATAAAAGGGATGCACATCGGCTTGGGACTCCTGACAGGCTCCACTAAGACTCAGGAACGCACCATGATTCACAGGCAGTTGCTCAGCGGAGAAATGCAACTGCTGATCGGGACGCATGCCCTGATTGAAGATGTGGTGAATTTCAAGAGGCTAGGACTGGTCATTATTGATGAGCAACATCGTTTCGGAGTGGCACAGCGGGCAAAACTCTGGCAGAAAAACGAAACCATCCCTCCGCATATCCTGGTGATGACGGCCACCCCCATTCCCCGCACCCTGGCCATGACGGTTTATGGCGACCTTGAAATATCGGTGATCGATGAATTGCCCCCCGGAAGAAAACCGGTCCACACCATGCACTTTTTTGAAAATAAAAGAGGGGAAGTTTATGAATTTCTGAGGAAGCAGCTCGAAGCCGGCCGACAGGTTTATATTGTATACCCCTTGATTTCAGAATCGGAAAAACTGGATTTTAAAAATCTGGAAGAAGGATTTCAGCATGTATATGAAGCCTTCCCCGAGTATGAAGTCTGTATGGTCCACGGAAGGATGAAACCTGCCGAAAAGGAGCGTGAAATGGTGAAGTTCAAGGAAGGGAAAACCCATATCATGGTAGCCACTACGGTGATTGAGGTGGGAGTGGATGTTCCCAATGCCTCGGTAATGGTGATAGAAAGTGCCGAGCGGTTCGGATTGTCGCAGTTGCATCAGTTGCGTGGGCGTGTAGGTCGGGGAGCTGATCAGTCATACTGCATACTGATGTCAGCCTTCAAGCTGACCAACGAAAGCCGCAGGCGACTGGCCACCATGGTGCGCACCAATGACGGTTTTGAGATAGCAGAGATGGATATGCGGCTCCGGGGACCGGGCGATCTGGAGGGAACCCAGCAAAGCGGTATCGGATTTGACCTGAAGATTGCCAACCTGGCCAAAGACGGAGAGATCCTTGAATTAGCCCGGAATCATGCCCGTGACCTGCTTGATGAAGATCCCCGACTGGAACATGAAGAAAACCTGATCCTTCGGAAGACACTGCTGTCAGGCAGAAAAACGGAATTCGAGTGGTCAGTCATCAGCTGAAACTCCGCCGGTATCGACAAACTGGTGCTCCTGTCTGTTTGTTCCTGAAGGCATGCAACCTGATCCTATCCTGAAAATCAGATAATATGTGGCCGGGAACAGCAGCATGTATAACATCAGCATATAAATGAAAGCTATACCGTAAGTAAGCAGCAGGGCAAAAAGAAGATAGATCATCTGCAGGTAGGCTGAAAGGTAAAGAGCTCTGCTCCGGATTGCAGCCTTTTCTTCTGTTTCATTTTTGTCACGCGAAAAAGCCACCAGCCATGCGCCCAATACCAGCAAAATCCCGACAAGTTCTTCACTCATATTGTCCCTGATGAAGTGGAAATACTTATCCCCTAAATATTCGGAATATATTGCATACACCCGCATGGAAAGGAATTTTGGTTTGATATCAAACCAAAATCTCATTACGCCGAAGACAGAACCGGCTATCAGGAGTATAGTTCCCGGGATCCGGAAACTGTGTGGAAACAGGATTGTATTTTTTTTCATTATTTTTTGGATTACAAAAATAGGAATCTTATGAGTAAAGGTTCTCTTGATAAAAGCCAACGTTGATTAAAGCGAAATATTTTCTCTTTTCCCCGTGAGAAATTCCGTCTGATATGCTCCTGTCCGGGGAATATGTTATTTCTGCCGTGCCAACCGAAAACACCACAGCCCAAAAAGTGAAAATTCCGGTATCATTGGTACCCGGGGTTGTCATTCAGGCATATCCGGCAAACATGAATATCGTGCCAGCGTTTATAAACAACACGGATCAATATTCACCGAATAAAGAGAATATTATAAAACACATGATGGGAAAAATAGGGTAATTATTGCTAAATTTCAAAACTGATCAAACGAAAATAGACCTATGCTTGGAAGATTACTTCCTCCACCACAGTGGAGACTGCCTGTTCTTATTGCTGCCGGAATTTTTACCGGGCTGGGTGTTTTTTCCATCTACCTCGGGAAAGAAAACAGGGACAAGATGTTACCAAGGCAAGCTACCAGGAGATGCGCAGTCTGGTATGCCCAGTGCCATGTGGAATATTATTTCAACAAAAAGAAAGTGGAGTATGCATCTTACCTGACTTTCCCTGGGATAACGGTTTTACAGTGGAAGCCATGGAAACATACTATGACCGGGCTGATTTTTCAGATTGGACGCACGCACGGAGCAAAACCCCGATGCTGAAAGCGCAACATCCCGACTTTGAAATTTTCCAACAGGGCATACATGCTCAGCGGGGAGTGGCCTGTGCCGACTGTCACATGCCTTTTCAGAGTGAAGAAGGACAAAAGTTCACCAACCATAAAATGCAGTCCCCCCTTAACCACATCTCTGTC
>CAYWTT010000535.1:0-3017 GCA_964461245.1 uncultured Prolixibacteraceae bacterium
TAATTATGGATGGCATAAATATCATCAGCCCCTTTTCCTCCCGGCCGGTTTGAACTGAAGAAACCCTCTTTTTTATCTTCACTGAAAAGGATTCCGAAATCGTCGTATGAAGAATTAATGGGTTTCAGCAGGTTAACCGGGGTACTCCAGCCGCCCTCTTTCCAGTCTGACTCAAAGATGTCGAGCCCGCCGAAGCTGATAAGTCCGTCGGAAGAGAAATACAGGGTGGTTTCATTAAACCAGTAAGGAAACACTTCATTCCCAAAGGTATTGATGGTTGGTCCCAAGTTGACCGGTTTAGACCACTTCCCATCCACCAGTTCCGACATATATAAGTCACTGCCGCCGAAACCTCCTGGCATATCAGAAGAGAAGATAAGCTTCTTCCCGTCTTTCGACAAGGCCGGATGGCCGCATGAATAGGTTGACCGGTTAAACGGGAGGGATTCGAATTTTACATTTTTTGGATCGGCAAGGGAAGCCGAAAAAATCTGGCACAGGTTGGTTCTGACATTATTCTTGTCCCTGGCCGTCTTTGATTTCAATGTTCTGGTCACAAAGACAAGGTTCAGACCATCCGAAAAACAGGCAGGGCCATCATGGTATGCCGTATTGAACAAGCTCGGCATGGGCGTCGCAGCAGACATCTGCGTCTGATAATCCTTATCAAATCCTGATTCGGAATAATATAGGTCAAGATACCCGCTGTTGGTCCAGTCGTAAGTTTTGGAATCCACCAGTTCATTTTTCCGGTCAGAGGTAAAAACCAGACCCTTTTTGTAGTAAACCGGACAGAAATCTGAAAACTCGCTGTTCAGCAAAGCTTCATTTTCGATGGTTACTGAATCGGAAAGGGAAGGCAGCGTTTTGACTTTCTCACAATAATCAGCCAGAATCTTCCCCCGCTCATCATCGGGTTTCAATTGACTGTAGCGCAAAAAGGCTGTTCTGGCCTCATTGTATTTTCCGAGACTCCGGTAGGCCATGCCCAGATAGTAAAAGTTAACAGGATCCGCGTCGGGGAATCCTACCGCTTTGGAATACCAATACCTGGCTTCCGGGAAGTTGTTGGTCAGCCGGTAACAGTCTGCCAGCCGGGCGGTAGCTTCGGCACTAACGGCCAGGTCGGCCGAATTCACTGCTTTCTTGTAAAGCGGGATCGCTTTGGCGTATTTGAAAAGCTCAAAATAGCGGTTGGCTTTTTCATTACCGGCCATCAACTGTCCGCTGAAGACAAAGCTTATCATTATGACCAGGCTTATTACTTTATTTTTCATCGTTGCTGATATTATCATTAATAATGATTACAAAGCCATACAATTTTGTCCATTGTCTTATCAGAAATACCTTGGGGTATTCATCCTGTGACCGGCACCCACCACATCAAAACTGAGTCTGATTTCGTGTGAACCATAATTATAAGGCTGAAGCTCATTCAGATACACATCGAAAGAATAACCCAGCCTGATTTTCGGCATGATCCGGAATTCGGTCATAAAGGCAAGCGCATTTTGCGTCCTGTAGGAGGCACCCAGCCAGAAAAAATCACTGAAGATTAGGCTTGCATTCAGGTCGGCCTGCACGGGTGCATTTTTGACATATTTAACCAACAAAGAGGGCCGGAACACGATTTTTTCAGAAACCGGGAAAGCAGCTCCCGACATCAGGTAGAAATGACGGAGCAACCTGGAAAAAGAGGTTTTACCGTTTTCACCCTTTGTTTCCCCAAACTCATTTTCAAGCAACTGCTTGGTTGACAATCCGGCAAAGAACCTGGCCGACTCATAATATACGCCGAGGTTGAAATCGGGAACGAACTTTTTGGTGTCCTGCGGGTAGAAATAGTAATCATCGGGGAATTTCACCCTGATCATATTCCAGTCAAAATCAGCGTACTTGAAACCTCCCTGGAGACCAAAAGAAAAAAAGCTCTGTTCAAACAACAAGCGGTATGCATAGGTTAACATCAGTCCCTGGGTGACCACAGGCCCGAGCTGGTCGCGGTATCCATAGGCTCCCATACCGACTCTCCGGTTCACGGCTACCCCATGGGCGCTGACCGTCATGGTCCGGGGAGCACCGTCGATGCCCACCCACTGTTCACGGTCGAGGATATCAAAGGTAAGCATCTCGCGGCTCCCGGCATAGGCAGGATTTACCACCAGCTTATTAAACATGTACTGGGAAAATAAAGGATCCTGCTGGGTATAGGCCTGCAGGCTGAACAACAGGAGAATGAAAATAAATATCTTTTTCATGGTGTTTCTTTTTTTCATTTATCAGAAGCTGCTTTTTACCTGAATCCAACCCGTATAGGTCTTTATATCCTTGATTTCCAGAACGTAGTAATAGGTACCATCCGAAACCAATTTACCCTGGCGGTTTGTGCCGTCCCAAAAGACGATTTGATTGTCATATTTGTGGAACTCCTTTACTTTGTCGCCCCAACGGTTAAAAATAGTTACCTTGTTTTCCGGGAAAAGATGAATACCATCCACCCACCAGACATCATTCAGTCCATCGCCGTTGGGTGAAATGGCATTATAAATTGTAATGAGATCGTCGATGTTCTTTTTAACCGTGACATTCACCGAATCTGACCCCGTGCACCCCCATTCGTCGTCGGTTACCGTGATCACAAACCGGGAATCCGCCAGCAACGGCAGCGATTCTGTTCTGGGTGTATTGTAGGTGTATACTTTGTCGGTAGGTTTCCACATGAACGAGTAAACCCCGGAACCCTGGGATACGGATACGGAAAGCAAGGCGGTTGTGTTGTACAGGATACTGAAGTCATCGCTGGCTTTGACCAGCAAGGGTTCGTGAATGATCACCCTCAGGGTATCCGACACCTCAACGGAGCCGCATCCGCCCTGTCCCTTTCCATACAAAATGAAGGTCAGCAAACCGTATTCGCCTGCAGCCGGGGTATAATTCAGACGCAGCGTGGTCCCCCCCGTGAGGGTGCCTTTTCCTGTGGTGGTCCACCTTACGGAGGTCACATGCTCAGCGGTTGC
>CAYWTT010000536.1:0-3017 GCA_964461245.1 uncultured Prolixibacteraceae bacterium
ATCATGAGAAGCTTTTTGCATAGATGAGTTCCAATAAAGCCGGCACCGCCTGTAACCAGTATGCGTTTATCTGACATGACAACTTCTCCCTATACAGTAATATTCAAAGCCCTGCTTTTTCATTTGTTCAGGATTATATTGATTGCGCCCATCAAATACAATAGGAGTTTTCATTAGTTGTTTAATATCCTCAAAGTTAACCTGTCGGAATTGCCGCCATTCAGTAACCAGGATTAGTGCATCTGCATCGCGGACAGCATCTTGCATTTGTGCCGCATAGTCAATATTATTAATACCCGCCAATACCCTCCTGGCCTGTTCCATGGCAACGGGATCATACCCCTTAATCCGCGCCCCACGTGCGGTCAATTCATTTATAATTGCAATGGATGGGGCCTCACGCATATCATCGGTCAGTGGTTTAAAAGCCAACCCCCATAACGCAAATGTTTTATCCTGCAAATCCTCTCCAAATCGGCTTACTATCATCTCCACCAAAGTGCGCTTTTGCTGTTCATTAACCCTTTCGACTGCTTTAATAATTTCCATAGCCACCCCATTTTTTCGGCCACTTTGTATAAGTTCTTTTACATCCTTGGGAAAACAGGACCCTCCATAACCGGTACCTGCATATAAAAATGGCATCCCTATGCGGCTGTCCGATCCAATTCCTATTCTTACGTTGGCTATATCTGCTCCCACAGCATCACATAACCTGGCCAGTTCATTCATAAAACTAATACGGGTTGCCAGCATGGCATTGGCTGCATACTTTGTAATCTCTGCTGATTTTATATCCATAATTAGAACTGGATGGTTATTGCGGGTAAATGGTGCATATAGCTGCTTCATTATTTCGGCAGTGCGTGCGTTATCGGTTCCTATGACAATCCTATCCGGACGCATAAAATCTTCAATAGCTGTGCCTTCCTTCAAAAATTCCGGATTGGAAACTACGTCAAACTCCAAGTCTTCCATGTCTCTCAGCCGAAGCTGTTCCTGGATAGTTTCTTTTACTCTGGCGGCCGTTCCTACGGGAACAGTAGACTTATTCGCAATAACCATATATTTTTCCATATTCTTGCCTATGGATTGGGCAACATTTAGAACATGATAGACATCAGCAGAACCATCCTCCGTTGGTGGGGTTCCTACGGCTATAAAGCAAATCAGCGTATCTTTAAGTCCTTCTTTAATGTCAGTTGTGAAATGCAGTCTTCCTTCTGCCAGATTGTTCTGGACCAGTTCCTGCAAGCCAGGCTCGTAAATCGGTATTTCTCCGCTCCTGAGCACATTAATCTTTGCTTCATCAACATCAACACACCAGACGTTGTTACCCATTTCAGCAAAACAAGTACCCGTAACCAGGCCTATATAACCCGAACCAATAACGCAAATGTTCATACATCTTCATCCCTTACAGAATTTAGTTGGTTTTAATAACCTCTGTCGTCCACAAAGAAATAAGTATGATATGCTTTGGCAAATATTTTATAGCCTTCATTAATTAAAAACTGATGTGTTTGACTAGTTCTAATACTATCTAAATCTGCATTCAACAATTCTATTAACAGGTATTTGGGTCGAAAAAGATCCCAATTATTTGAGTGCAATACTTCCATCTCATGACCTTCAACATCAATACTCATGAAGTCTATTGGTGTATTGGGGAGATATGCAGATAATATTGAATCCAATCTATCAGTATTAACAGTTGTTTTCTTTAATAGGTGACATTCAGTATTTTTCACTCTTTCCCCAGATAGTTCTTCATTAAAAGAGTTAAAAGCCGGTTCATCAAAAATAAAATAGGTTGACTTCCCTTTCCTTGACGATACTCCCAGTTCCAAGTTGCAATCCCGAGGCCTTAATTTATTAAATAGATACATTGAACCGGGCATTGCATCAATGTTTATGCCACGCCAACCTTTTTTGTAAAAATAATAAGTGTTGGAAAACCTCTTGGGATGATGAGCTCCAACGTCCACGTAAAACCCGGTTTCCTGACCTTCAAAAATGCGCCGCAAAATCATATCCTCACCTTCCTGTGAATAGGAACTGGTGCGATAAGGATCAATAAGGCCATTTTTGATTTTCAGCAACGCTGCTACAACCTTGGGGGGCAAATAACTCTTTAATACCCGTCTCATTATGGTTTGTTCCTTCTATGTATTCAGTTTACTGATATTCACTTTTGGTCTGCTTTTTAAAACCGCTTAGTAACAAAGAGTAGGTAATCATAACGGTAATCCGAAAAGTTTTGCTGTAGAAAAAGCCACCAAAATAGGATGCTATTACATAAGATACCAGAGTGGCGACTGCTGCTCCCAATGGCCCATATAGAGGGATTAATAAAATATTCGCGGCAATATTTACTATGGCTCCAATGATGGTAGTTACAAATGAAAACTTCATTAGCCCTTCGGAAATAATGAATACATTCCTGGCTATCCCTATAAAAACAAAAACCGCGCTCCAGATGTGAATGGCTAAAACCGGACCAGCAGATATATATTCATTACCAAAAAGCAAATGGATAAGCCATCCGGAAAAAAATGTCATAGTCAGTGCCACACCATAAGCTATTACGACAATTATGTTAAATAGTTTTTGTAATCTCTGGTAATAAAGGGTTTCACTAATTTTCTTTGCACTATAAATAGCCGGGGTAACTGACGCGACAATTGCTGTCGGTATAAAGTACCAAACTTCGGATAATTTTACTGCAGCCGTATAAATACCTACGGAAAATTCCCCCAGCATCTGTCCTAACATTACCTGATCAATTTTCATGTAAATCATAATGGCCAGCCCTGATAACATCAGAGGCCAGCTCTGGATCAACAATTCCCTGGCGCGTGACGAGCTCGCATACCATTTGCGCATGGAGTAGCCATTAAATCGATAGAAAATAATTAGTCCCAATGAACCTATTACTATTTCGGATAGTGCCGCCCAAGCAAAAGCTATTAAAGGTGCCTTGTTTAGAATTAGAAGTACCTTTACTATGGATATGA
>CAYWTT010000537.1:0-3013 GCA_964461245.1 uncultured Prolixibacteraceae bacterium
GAGTTCAAAATTGAAATGGTGGGCGAAACCGACGGCAAGTCCTATGTGATGCGGGTGGCCTTGTTCCACCCCGGTTTGCAGTCCAAGATCCTGGGTTTTCTGAATTATGCCAAGAACGAGAACCTGGTGATCATTGCCCGGGATAACGATGACCAGCTCTACCTGCTGGGGGACGAAGTGCGTCCCGCCATCTTCACCGGGTCACCGGATGGTGCCGGGACCGGTAAGGAAACGGCCGGCCGCCGCGGGGTGAGCATGGAGTTTTCGTTCAAGTCGGCCAATGTGTACGTGTACGCAGGATCTGTGCCGCTGACGCCGGCTGTCTGATATGTGGAGGAAATATTTCCGGTTCAGGCTGGTTCCCGGGGTGATGATTCATCCGCGGTTCGGGAAGATTGATTTCCGCAGGGATGACCTGGATGTGGAAATGCTCAGGCAGATTGTGGAAGGAGGATCTTATTACCTGGAGCTGACTCCCGACGGGCAGAAAGAGCTGTATGGGGTGGAGGTTCAGGATCAGGTTCGGGAGGGTGAAATTACTGTGAAATCCAGGAAAAGAAGGCATGTTTCGTGAATAGTCATAGTGTGTAGGTTTTAATTGAGCTAATTGAGTGAGCCGGTGCTAATGAGTACCGGCTTCATTTTTATAAAATACCGCCGGAACAGTGTATGAATATTTTTTTAAAGATAAAGTTTGTAAAACCAAACAATATAAATATATTGTAAATTTATAAAACAAACCCGAATTTCACCTTAAAGGTTAACTCAAATGGTGAAATTTGACTTATTATGATTTTCGGTAAAGTAATTGTATAATAGATGATTGTATTTTTTACAATGCATTTATGATTTTTATTTGGTATCTGATCACTAACAAATAGAAGATAAATGGACAAATTATATGGTAAATTACCTCTTCAATTCATCAAATTAAGGGAAAAGGGAATCATCCGCTTTGTATTTACTTCTGAAATAGTTTATTGCAAGGCTGACAATAATTATACAGTGATCATACTGAATGATCAGTCAAAATATACACTTTGCAAAACTTTGAAAAGTTATGAAACCATATTGGGAGAAACTTTTTTCAGGTGTCACAAAACCTACTTAATAAACCTGTTATATGTGAAAGGCATTAACAAAAAGGACCATACCCTTATTATGAAGAATGGTACGGAACTTCCTTATTCAAGGGCGTTTGCAGGGATTATTACAGAAAAATTGAAAAGAGTTTTAGAAAACAGCACATTACCAAGAAATTAATACCATTCACCCTGTTTTTGTTACTGTAAAATAGGTTTATTTGAATTTAAACTTAATCATGAATAATATATATTAAGTTTATATCGCAAACCCATTGTATTTTCATCGAACAAAACCAGTTTTAACTAAAAAAAATGTGATTATGACACACAATTCTCCTTATTCCGGATTTTTGTTTCCATTACGGATCAGCCCTGATTCGCTAGGCACCACCATTTTTGTTAAAAAATGCACTCGCCAGGTGCAATTTAAAATTCTCTTGATTAACATTTTATAGGTCAAACAAATAATTGGAAGAATATGAAAATAGGATTAACCACAATTTGTTATATGATACCGGTACTCTTAATGTCCGGAATCTTAAAATGTAATGCACAGGTATCGGAAGAGTATATAAATGATATTATTCCTCCCTCTCCTGAAGCATTAGCAATAACTAAATTCGGAAATACGGAGGTTAGTCTGTATAACGGAATTCCTGAAATTTCGATCCCGATTTGGACGTATCAGGGGGGGGAAATAACAATTCCTATCTGTTTAAGCTATAAAGCCGGCGGAATCAGAGTAAATGAAATTGCACCAAGTGTAGGATTAGGATGGAGTTTACATGCCGGTGGAGTAGTGAGCCGTGAGGTGAGAAGTTTACCTGATGATATGGCTACCTTAGGTTATCTTTCTTCGGATTCACTTTTAACTCCTTCTAATACATCAATTCCCGGTAAGCAAATCGCTAATAATTATATGATGAACCATATTGATTCCCAGCAGGATATTTATAACGTCAGCTTTCCTGGTGGATCTTTTTCATTTGTAATTACTAAAGATAGTGCCATTTTCACCGATCCGGTTGGCAACTATAAAATTGACATGATAACAGGCACATTGGGGATTGATGCTTATGGATCCATTATCGGGTGGGACATTACGGATGAAAACGGAGTTCTTTACAAATTCAGAGAACAGGAATATTCAAAGTTTTTGAGTGACTCGGAAAGCCATGATGTCATCCAGAACAAACACTTTGTTTCATCTTGGTATTTAAGCCAGATTGTTGCTCCTTTCGATGATGAGACAATCAATTTTTCCTACAATACTTTTTATTTTACGAATGAACTTCCACCAAATCAAACCTTTACTCCTGATTCTATTGGAATAGAACAATGGATAAACATCATTTCAAAAAAGATAAGTACGATTACTACCCCAAATGAAACGGTAACCTTCACGTATGATCCTGCCGGTTACAGAGCGGATCTGGCCGGAGACAAAGCTTTAACTTCAATAACAATCAGTTCGGGCAGCTATTCTAAGATATTCAATCTGACATACAATTATATGTATGGTAATAGTTTAATTTCCTATACCGGCTGTTCTTCCTGTACAAATGGCAACAACAAAAGTTACAGGTTGGTACTGAAAGAAGTCCAGGAATCAGGTTCAAATCCCTATGTTTTTGATTATTTTAACGGTCTTCCTGCAAGAAATGCATATTCGGTTGACCATTGGGGATATTACAACGGTAAAACCAACACCTCGCTTGTGCCTCTGACCTATTACTATTTGATCCCGGAAGAAGGTTATAGCCAACTTGGAAATGCAGACCGGAAAGTAGATTCTGTTTACACCACATGCGGCTCATTATACAAAGTGACCTATCCGACAAAAGGAAGCACTGAATATAAATATGAAAACAATAGTTCATGCAATCCATATCTTGATTATAAAACTGAAAGCAAATCTTATTTATTGA
>CAYWTT010000538.1:0-3011 GCA_964461245.1 uncultured Prolixibacteraceae bacterium
TGCTGAAGTACTCCGAAATAAGCTCATACTTTGTTTTTCCGGGTGTGGCCGGGGCTTTCACTCTTGCACTGTAAATATCGCAGCTGATCTCCTGGGGGCCATCGAAGGCAAGCGAATAATAGTGATAAAGAGAATAGACCGAATCCTTCTTCAGGTAGTTGAACTTCAGATCAAAATCATCATAAAACCGGTCAGAAGGGATGGAAGAGATATTCCAGGGTCGCCTCGGATCCATTTTAAAGGCTGTGGCCAGATGGTGTGCATCCCTGATCATCGGGACCGGAATGTCGCCGACCAACACCGCACCCTCCAGGTGATGGCTTTTATATTGCCTGAACAACTCAGCCCGGATTGAATCGGGAATTCCCCATTTGTCAATAATAATAACCGGCTGAAGACCTTCGAAGGATATGGATCCGGCATACAGATCGATTGCCTGGCGGCAATTCTCATAGGTCGCCCGGTCCACTACAATGGCAACCTCCCTCTTTATCTTCGCTGCCGATGTGATGGTAACCTGCAAAAATAAAAGCAGGAGTACCACAATTACATGTTTCGTTTTCATTTGCATAAGAATTTAAACTTTCTCCACACGACAGAGTATGCGTTCCATTCTCCGTCCTTTTTCCCCATCTTTTAAACGAGCCTTTGGCTTGGTTTCCCTCCACCGGCCGTCCTGAATGTTTTTATCAAAAATATATGAAATATTCATAACATCAACCAAAATGATCATAACGAAACCATTTTATTCCCAAATTGTTTCAAAATAAAACCGTTTCTGAAAGAAGAAAACAAAAGGAAAATCAAAAGGCACTGTATTAAAACCTGAAAATGAGAAGGTTCAGTTACCGGAAACCAATTTTTTAACATAAATGCATTCCTGATCCCCAAAATATGAGCTTATAAAAAGCTTAGCACCGGAAAATAAAGGGTTGATGTACCAATTCACGAATGATTAACCCGATATTAGCAAGGAATGACTACTTTTACCGCCACTTTACCCTAATATGAATTTTTCTGTCAGCATCACATGGATTCAGATTACTTCAGAAAAAGTCTGGCGCTTTTCTTTTTCTGCCTGTTATCGGTTCAGGGAAGCTTTTCTCAACCCGCCGGAAATACCGTCCAACCTGGTTACCTGCCGGCAAATACGCTTATTGAGCTTTATGAAAAAAAACATAACCTGAGGATATATTATCAGTCTGAGTGGCTTACTGACAAGAAGCTGGACAGCTCCAACCTCGAACGTACCCCCGACGATTTTCTGTATATGATCTCCCAAATGGCTAAGTGCACGCTGGTTCCGGTGGATTCCTCCACCTTTGTTCTGGTGACCCCCGAAGTTTCCGCCGCCTCATACCGAGCGGGGAATATTAATCCGGTCCTTCTGGTCGGGAATATGCTGGAATATGGAAAGCTCAAAAGGGCGACCATCACGGGAGTGGTCAGGGATGGAAAAACCGGCGAAACTTTGCCCGGCGTATCGGTTTATGTGGAGAAGCTGAATCAGGGTGCCACCACCGACCAGACGGGAAGGTATTCGTTCGAAATTCCGGTGGGCGAATATGATATTTCCCTCACTTTTATCGGGTATGAACCCTCGTCAAGGCGCATCAACCTGGTGAGCAACGGAACAGCCGATTTTGAGCTGTTCGACAAATCGGTCCTGCTTCAGGAGGTGGTTGTTTCGCTCGACAGGGCCGAGTTCAATGTGTCCCGTACCCAGATGAGCCTGGTTAAGCTGGATACCCGTTCGATAAAGGAGTTACCCGTCACTTTGGGAGAGCTGGATGTGATCAGGAGCGTCTCGCTGCTACCCGGTATCCAGTCAAGCGGTGAGTTCGGAACCGGCCTCTTCGTCAGGGGAGGAAGTTCCGATCAAAACCTGATCCTGATCGAAGATGTGCCTGTCTTCAATGCCTCCCACCTCTTCGGTCTGACTTCAATCGTCAATCCCGACGGGATTTCAGGTGTGACCCTGCTGAAGGCCGGAATTCCGGCCCGGTATGGGGAACGTTGCTCATCGGTGATGGATATCCGACTGGGATCGGGCAGCCAGGACAAACCCAGGGTCAGGGGCGGCATCGGACTGATCAACAGCAGGATAAGCCTGGACCTGCCCGTCAGCCGGCAAATGACTCTCTTGCTGGGCGGCCGCACATCCTATTCAAACTGGCTGCTTCACAAGATGCCCGATGTGGATCTGATGAACAGTGCTGCCGGTTTCCATGATGTCAACGGCCTGCTTAACTTCACCCTGGACAGCCGCAACAAGATCAGCCTCTTCGGCTACCTTTCCAACGACAAGTTCAGTATCAGAAAATCAATGAAGTACCAATACGGCAATACCATGGGATCGGCCAAATGGAACCATATCTGGGGAAAGACCGTTTCATCGGTACTGACTGCCGGATACAGCAGATACAGCTATTTCTGCAGTGAAACCGATACCTTGCGGCCGGAGAATGGCTATAAAATAAATACCGAGGTGTCATACAGGAACCTGAAATACAACCTGACCTGGATTCCCGGGAAAATCCAATCATTTGACCTGGGGTTCAACGGGATGACCTATTCTGTGAAACCGGGAAATTTAAATCCCTACGACTCGCTCTCAGTAATCGTTCCGCTGAAACTGCAAAAGGAAAATGCCGTGGAATTCGGGCTGTATGCCAGCGATAACCTTACCCTGTCTCCCAAATTCAGTGCCGAAGCAGGGATCCGGTATTCAGGATATGCTTTTCTGGGACCGGGATCGGTATACAGGTACAATCCGGATAAACCACGTTCTAAAGAAACGATCATGGATACCCTCCGATACGGAAAAAACAAGCTGATCAAGGGATATGCGGGTTGGGAACCCCGGATATCGGTCCGTTACAGCTTTCATGACTTCAACTCCGTAAAGGTGAGCTATAACCGGATCAACCAGTATATTAACCTGGTATCCAACTCCATGGTGATGAATCCGGCCGATATCTGGAAACTCAGTAATCCCTATGTGAAACCAT
>CAYWTT010000539.1:0-3009 GCA_964461245.1 uncultured Prolixibacteraceae bacterium
CTCTTCTACGATTTCTCCGGGTGGCCGGAGCCCTTTAAATGGTTTTACTATAGCCATGTTTTTATATTGCGGGACCTGTGCTTTCCACAACACTGCCCCCGGTTCTTAAATAGAGTTTGGATAACACCCCTCCAGAAATAGGAGGGGTGCCATTATTTATTCTAAACCGTTACACGCGATCCCGCTTCCGTCATTAAACGCAACCTGATCCGTTTGGTTAACGACTCTGTTCATGCAGACGGAAGGAAAATTACTTTGTGAACGGCAGCTCAGCCGGAAAGACTGTTTCAGTTTTCTTTTTCGAATTCCTTCATGGCATCCACCAGGGCTTGTACGCTCTCCAGTGGAAGGGCATTATAAAGGGAAGCGCGGAAACCGCCCACCGAACGGTGCCCTTCCAGTCCGATCAATCCACGGGATTTGGTAAATGCAATGAACGGTTTTTCCAATTCGGCGTATTCAGGGTTCATTACAAAGTTCACATTCATCCTTGACCGGTCCTTATGATCGGGAACTGTAGCTATAAACATTTTATTCCGTTCAATTTCATCATAGAGCAGATTGGCTTTGGCTATATTGATTTTTTCAATTGCGCTTATTCCGCCAAGCTCTTTCAGCCAGATCAGGGTTTGGAGGCAGCCGAATACCGGCACCGTGGCAGGGGTATTGAACATCGATCCGTTTTCAATGTGAACCCGGTAATCGAGCATGGTCGGAATGGGCCTGGTCACTTTCCCCAGTGCGGAATCTTTCACGATAACCACTGTGGCACCCGACGGACCGAGATTTTTCTGTGCACCGGCATAAATCAGGTTATATTTGGAAACATCTACCGGACGGCTCAAAATATCGGATGACATATCGCATACCAGCGGCACAGGAGAGGTTGGATCCTCAAATATTTCAGTTCCGTAAATCGTATTGTTGGAAGTATAGTGGAAATAATCCGCATCTTCCGGGATGACAAAATTCTTCGGAATATAGCTGAAGTTTTTATCCTTGGAGGAGGCCACTTCCACTACAGGGCCCACAAAGTTTTTCGCTTCTTTGATTGCCTTGGATGCCCATACCCCGGTATTCAGATAAGCGGCTTTTGTTTCGAGCAGGTTCATGGGGGCCATCAGGAACTGAAGACTGGCACCTCCCTGTAAAAACAACACGGTATAACCGTCAGGTACATCAAGTAACTCTTTCACCAGCTGGCGGGCCTGGTCCATTACTGCAACAAACTCTTTGCTCCGGTGTGATACTTCTGCTACGGAAAACCCGGTACCGGCAAAATTGATCATGGCCTCAGCCGTTTTTTCTTTGGTAAACTCAGGCATTATGGAAGGCCCTGCATAAAAATTGTGTTTTTTCATAACTTCAGACTATTTGTGATTTTTTTTGATTCAGTTTTTCCCCTGCGCGGTAAAGCAGGTTAAATGAAAGGCAGTTTTACCACTTCGGCAGGTACCTTCTTGTCACGGATTCCCACATATATGGTTGTGCCGAAGGCCGTATATTCTTTGGAAACGTACCCCATCCCGATCCCTTTGTTCAGCACAGGCGACATGGTTCCGGAAGTAACCTTGCCAATCAATGACCCTTCGGCATTATAAAGCGGATAATCATGGCGGGGAATTGCTTTTTCAAGCATGACAAAACCGCGTAATCGCCTCGTTACTCCCTCTTTTTGCTGCATGGAAAGAAATTCACGGTCGATGAATTTCCTTTCTCCGCTGAATTTGGTAATCCATCCCAAACCCCCTTCAATGGGTGAAGTGGTATCGTCGATGTCGTTTCCGTAAAGACAGAATCCCATTTCCAGACGGAGGGTATCCCGGGCACCCAGTCCGATCGGTTTGATGCCAAAAGGCGCTCCGGCTTCAAAAACCGCATTCCACATCTTTTCAGCTTCCTGGTTGTGAAAATAGAGTTCGAAACCTCCCGCACCTGTATATCCTGTGGCTGAAATAATTACCTCTTTCACACCGGCCAATTCGCCGGTTGTGAATGTGTAATATTTTAATTCTGAGAGATTTACGGAAGTAAGCTTTTGAAGAACCTCCCTGGCTTTAGGTCCCTGAACAGCCAGCTGACTGATCCTGTCGGAGGAATTTTCAAGTTCAGCTCCCATGCTGTTCTGACTGTGGAGCCAGTTCCAGTCTTTTTCAATGTTGGAGGCATTAACCACCAGCATGAATTTTTCGGGTGAAAAACAATAAGTGAGGTAATCATCCACAATTCCGCCCTTTCCGTTGGGGAAACAGGTGTATTGTGCCTGACCGGGTATCAGAGCGGACGGATCGTTGGATCCAACTTTTTTTAACAGGGAAAGCGCATTGGGACCTTTGACCCATATTTCACCCATATGGGAAACATCAAAAACGCCAACCCCATTTCTGACAGTCATATGTTCATCCTTAATACCACTGAATTCGACCGGCATCTCAAAACCGGCAAATTCAACCATTTTTCCTCCGGCTGCTTTACAGAGGGCATTAAAAGCTGTTTTCTTCATCTGCTGTTCAGTTTTACCTGTTTAAAATAGCAATTACGCCTCTGCAAATTAATGAAAAAAATTACTGATATCTGCTAAATCAGTTTCTGAAATATAGTTCTTCTTCTTTCACATCCACCCATACCGGTTTATTTTGTTCAATGCCACCTGAAAGCAGATTCCTGGAAAGCTCATTCAGCACATATTTCTGCAGCAACCGTTTCACCGGTCGTGCCCCGAAGTTGGGATCATAGCCCACACTTGACAACCATTCAACGGCAGCGTCAGTAATGTTAATTTCAAAATTCTGATGTTTCACACGTTCTGCAATTTTATCAAACTGCAGCTTGACAATTTGACGGATATCATCCCTGCTCAACGGGGTGAAAATGATGGTTTCATCGATACGGTTCAGGAACTCTGGACGGATGGTCCTTTTCAGCAGATCGAACAACTCTTCCCTGGTTTCCTCCATAATTTCTCCTGTATTGGTGGCTGTAAGGCGGGAGTAATTTTCCTGGATCAGA
>CAYWTT010000540.1:0-3004 GCA_964461245.1 uncultured Prolixibacteraceae bacterium
CAAACTGACCAAAAACCGGCTGGCCGATCTACCCCTGGCGGCGGAAACTGGTTTCAGCAGCATCAAGTATAATGTGGGGTCTTTGCGTAACAAGGGATTGGAAATTGAGTTGGATGCCAAGGTGGTGAATACAAAGGACTTGAACTGGAATTCAACCTTTACATTTGCCTTTAACCGGACGGTGGTCGTTGATCTGCCTGACAACGGAAGGGAGAAAAACCGGATCAACGGAGGGAAAGTATACGATCCGAAACTTGGAAAAGAAGTAGAGGTAGGAGGTTATGCCGAAGGGGAAAGGCCGTTGGGATTATGGGCCTGGAAATCGAACGGTATTTTTGCCACCGACGAGGAAGCTGCTGCGTCGACGATAAAGGATATGCTTGTGCCGGCTGCCAACCTCAACAAGGTAAAACACGGAGGAGACGTGAACTGGGCCGATCTGAACGGCGATAACCTCATCAATGAAAAAGACATGGCTTTCATGGGATACCGGGTACCCGACAAAATCGGGGGATGGCAAAATACCTTTACCTATAAGGGATTTGTGCTGCGTATAAACATGGATTATGCCATGGGGCATGTGATCAGTGACGGTGAACTGGGGCGCGCCATGGGGCAGGGACGTTCTTCCAATGAAGGTGCTCCCCGTATGGCACTCAGCAACAAAACCTGGCAGAAACAGGGTGATACCGGTAAAAAATATCCCCGCTTCAGTTTTGCGGATTATGATATCGGCTTCAGAAACCACCTGAGATTTTCGGCATTGTCGGGCTACAGCGGAGTGGGTATTGACAACAGCTATGGAGTAGATAATTCCATCTATTATTCTAAGGGTGATTTCCTGGCTTTCAGGGAAGTATCCCTGGCTTACAATCTGCCCGGAAAATTATCCAAATTATTGATGATGAATAACATCATGCTGAATGCCGGCGTATACAATATCGGGTACCTGTCGGCTTACAAAGGTCTCAATCCTGAAGTGTACAAAGGATACGATGAAGGGGGATATCCCCGGCCCAGACAGTTTGCTTTCGGAGCTACCTTAACATTCTGAAACAGCTCAAGATCAATTTCAACCATTTAAATGATGAATCATGAAAAATAAAATATATAAATTCAGCTGTATTCTCCTTGTATTGCTTACCTTTTCCTGTGAAGACATGCTGGATGTTACGGTCCGCTCTTCGATAACAGGACAAAATTTCTGGCAGAGTGAGAATGACTTTGCTCCTTATCTCGTTGGAATTTACAACCGGTTCAGGAGCCATATGGACAACTTCTCCTTTTCCGAAGATCGCAGTGAGCTTTGGAAACAGGGATATAATGCCCGTTTTTCGGATTACTGGGCACAAAAAATCACGCCGGCCAACACAGGTGACTGGACGACTTATTATGGTACCATCGGACACTGTAACCTGTTGCTGGAGAAGATTGAACCCTGGAATTTCTCAAATCAGAACACCAAAAACCGGATCATGGCCGAAACCTATGCTTTAAGAGCAGCAACCTATTTCTGGATTGCCAAAATCTGGGGTGATGTGCCCCTGGTGTTGAAAGCCGTGGTCGATGAGAATGAACCGTTATACGAAAGAACGGCGGTAGCCGATATCTTCAAACAAATCAACACCGATATCGACCTGGCCCTTTCGTTATTCCCCGAAAGCGGATTTGTCGACAAATACCGGTTCTCCAAACCGGCTGTGTACGCTTTGAAGGCAGATGTGAAAATGTGGACGGCAAAAGTGCTGGGCGGGGGTGCAACTGATCTGAACGCGGCCATTGCTGCCATCGAGGAGGTCGAAAAATCGGGTGTCTCCCTGCAGTCAACCTATTCCACGGTCTTCGACAGCCGGAAAAACAATGAAATTATCTTATCGGTTTACCTCAACCGGGCAGAATATACCAGCGGCAATTATACCAACTGTTTCCTCCGGTATGACACTTCAGCCGGAGCTGACAATGCCAGCGAACTGCCCATGTCGCTGGTCGGTCAACAAGCGTATTGTCTGAGTGCGGAAGCGCTGGCCCTGTTCCAGAAATATCCGTCGGATAAAAGGATTTCACGGACCTATATTCCGGAAATCATGAAGGGAGTAATTAAAAACTACTGGCCCAACAAATTCATCGGTACCAAATATTCCGACGACCGGATACCCGACAGCGATATCATTATTTACCGGTTATCCGACATGCTTCTTTTGAAAGCAGAAGCCTATGCTGCCCTGAACCAGGTCGACAAAGCTCTGCCATACCTCAACAAAGTGAGAACCCGTGCAGGTATTCCCGATTTTACGGAAACCGACAAGGCTTTGGTTGAAAAGGAGATACTTGATGAACGCGGAAGGGAATTTTTTAGTGAAATGAAACGGTGGTGGGACCTGGTAAGGGCTCACAAATCGGGAGTGATTGATATTTATCAGTATATTCCCAACCTGAAAGGTAAAACCACCCCGATTTATTGGGCAGTTCACACCAATGTAATGGCTAAGAATTCAAAACTAGTCCAGACGCAGGGCTATTGATTAGTGATTGTTTATGACACAATGCAGCAGGGTAAAACCTGCTGTATTGTGTTTAAAATCCTCTCAAAGCTGGATTTCCATGAGACCGACCCATGTGCTGATATCATCAATGTTCATGATATTGAGCTGGGAATTCAGGTCCTGACCGGAAATTCGCCGGCTGATCAGACTTTTAAGGAGCAATTCCCAGAGGTAAAATCTGAACTGGGGATGGCTGAACGTAAATTTACTTCCACATCAATATCTGAATCATGAAACGACCGAATGCCTTCAATATCAAGACTGACACCGGAAGATTGGCCTGGAGAGGGAAAAGATGCTCTCTGATCATGGCTTTGATCTTGCCGATTCTGATGAGTATGGCTCAGGAGAAGCCTGATTTGCCCTTTATCGATATCTCTCAGGAGACAAACCGGCAAATAGTGATAGCTGCAGGAACGGAAGATACCTATCAGGGACATCCCACCACCCTGTTACTGGCT
>CAYWTT010000541.1:0-3001 GCA_964461245.1 uncultured Prolixibacteraceae bacterium
ATTTTTACAGGGTAATTCATATAAGGGGCTATTATCCTGTTGTTTTTCAGAAAAAGAGACAAGCCTTCAGCTTTAGACATGTCATTCAACAAAATGGGAATAATTGGCGTATTATCCCTTGTTGTTTGAAATCCTAACCCGGAAATCCCTTTCTTGAGTATCCTGGCATTTTCAAGCAGGCTTGTTCGCAATCCGGGATTATTCTGTATTATTCCGAGTGATGCGATACCTGAGGCAACAATGGAAGGCGGTAAGGACGTGGAGGCCTGATATGTTGCTGATTTTTCCCTTATTAAATCAGTAAGCTCCTTAGTCCCGGAAATAAAACCTCCGTATCCGCCCAATGCTTTGCTCATTGTACCGGTTGTAAAGATATTTTCGGCACGGTCAAAATTAAAATACTCGGCTGTTCCCCTTCCGTTTTCTCCCAGAATACCTGTCGAGTGAGCATCATCAACAACCAAAATGACCTTGTGTTTCTCAACTAATGGGTAAATTTTATCCAAAGGAGCAATCTCCCCGGTCAGGGCAAAAACACCATCCGTAATCACCAAAGGAGACAATCCCTTGTGATGATCTAGCAAATTCTCAAGATGAGATGCATCACAATGGTTAAAATATTGGATGTTTTCAATTCCCCGGGGAATACTTCCTGTTATACTGGGATGAGCAAGTTCATCAATAAAAACTGCAGAATACCTGTTTTTCAGCATTTCCATCAAAATGCCATTACCCATAAATCCTGACGCAAATGCTACGGCATCTTGTTTTTGCATAAATGCGGCCAATTGCTTTTCAAGTTCGAGATGAATGTCTGCAGTACCCGTGGTACGTCGGGAAGCTGAGAAACTGTTCCCATATTTTTTAATGGACCGGATGGATGCATTTTTTACTTCCGGATGATCAGCGAGACCAAGGTAATTATTGCCCGCGAAGTATGCATATTTAATCCCGTCACACCGGATATAATTGCCCACACTGCTATTTAAAATTGTCATAATATTCCCCTGAAAATGAATCAAATTTCACTGCAATTCGTTTTCTGCCACCTTAAAAGGCTGATGCCATCTGCTCCAATCCGACCATGGGCCTTTGCCTTTCTTTTGACGTACGCGGCAAAAATAAGTAAAATCAGCTGTTAGCTGAAATTTTCCTTTCAGTGAACCCACAAAGGTCCCGGATTGAGTATTTATGGTGATGCTTTCTTTTGTACCCATGCTGAAAGATCGGTATACGACATTTTTGCCCTCAGAATCAGTAGACAGTTCCAATTCCCAGGTTTCAATTTCTCCCTTACCGTGGTATGGGGTTTTGTTCAGAACCGGATTAACCGGACAGGTAACTGGCCCAATGGGTTGAGTGGATACGATAAAGTTATCGTACCATCTTCCTTCTGTTTTACAGGCTCCGCCATTCCAGTATGACTCAAGAAATACAGCATTAATCCCATGCCCAACATAACTTCCCCTGAAATTCAGGTTGGTACGTTCTGCTTCCAGGCGTCCGTCAATCCACAAGCGGCATGAGCCATCCGATTTTCCGGGTGTGTTTAGTTTTGCAGAGGCTTCTACTAAAACCCAATAACCAGACTCGGTTACCGAAGAGATCTGAAATTCTGAGCAAGGGGAATTGCCTAACCATTTAAGGTTTTTAAAATCATTATATCCGTTGGTTACTATACTATCGGATTGTCCATAAACCCCACTTGCAGGATCAAGGGTAAGCGAATTATCTTTACCACTCCAGACATGGGCTATCATAGCCTGCTGCCATTTTTCTGAAACGATGCTGGTTGCCCTTGACATTTTGAATGGCGCTCCCTCCCAGCCATACTGATGTTTTACGTAGATCCTCCAGTATATTTCATCAAATTGTTTTCCTTTACTGACAACCGCTGAACCATTTGGGAAATCGCCAAATGCCAGTTTGCGATCGCCTTCGCCCAATACTTCTCCTTTCTTGAATCCGGCTTTCATTGCCCCTCCGTTTTTGCTGAATGATTCAGAATAATCAATGGCTCCTCGTGACTCCAGGTAGGTTTTTTCCTGACGGAAGTCATCATACCAAATTACATCGTGATTGTTCTCCTGGGGTTGAATTTTACTCATTTCAGCGGAAAGAATATGGGGAATTTCTGTAGTGGCGCACTCTGTACGCTGTGGTTGCGTTTTTTGATGTTTCGGGCAGACTGGATTACTATAAATTCCTGAGCCCAAAATTAAGATGGTAAAAATCACATTTCTACGCATGAATGGATTATTACTTATTGGATTTAAAAAACCATATAAAAGTATAATAAATTACGTATGGTTGCTTATTTTGAGATATTCGTAAAATATATTAATGAAACATTAATGTTCGCACCGATATCCGCATTTTGGAATAGCCCACGTTTGTGTCGCCTTTATTAAGACGCTGTATATGTTGCTACCCAATTTTGGCTGAAGGATTTCCCTGTGGATAAAAAACATATAATCAGTGATATAGGATCTAACTTTCAATCAGACTGAACTTTGTGCGTGGTCAGTGAAAGGGTGAATACAGCCTGAAAGTGCTTCAGATGGGGGCAATATTTAAAGATGGCACAAGGACATAAAAAGATTAAATATTTAAAAATAATTTAATGAAACTTAACAATTAGTGTAATGAAAGTATATGAAAATTTTTAAATTTGTAACGAAATATAAATTTGTCGCAAATGAAATATCTGAATTGTCAAGTATCAGAATTAGAGTCGAGAGGGGGTTTTTATACGGCCAAAGAAATAAGCGCTCAGCCGGAACTATGGATAGAGACTTTTTCCAGATTGATGAGTGAGAAAGAAAAAATCAGTCAGTTTATTGGCGAATTTTTGAAGAAGGATCATCCGGAGGTAATTCTTACTGGAGCAGGGACGTCGGCATTTATTGGGGATGTTCTTGTGGGCCCGCTTCAAAAAAAGTGGGGGGTTTCTTGCCGGGCAATCAGCACAACAGATATCATTACACACCCGGGTAACTAT
>CAYWTT010000542.1:0-3000 GCA_964461245.1 uncultured Prolixibacteraceae bacterium
TGATTTTATCGGAAACGCTCAACCGGAAACCCGGGCATTGCTGGAATTAACAACGAGAGAACGGCCCGATTTGATCATTGATATGCATACCGGAGCTGATTATATGCTTTTGCATCGCCCTTTTTTAGAATCGGTTTTAAATGACGCCTTTAATACCCTGTTTCAATATGTACATGCCGAACTGACACAACAAGGGCTGCAAAGAACAAAGGACATTGTGAAAGAAAGCGACTCATACCGGGCACAAAATTCCGTGTATAACCTTGAAACGGCATTGAGCTTGAATTGTGGCGCTTTAAGTGTGGTGGTGGAATCGCCTTCACATGAATTTTCTTGGGCAAATCAATCCATTGTTCAAACACCGGAGATGCTGCTTGATGCCCAGCTGACCTGTCATCAGCAGGCAATGAGGTTTTTGGCTGAAACCGGTGGCCGTTCTAAGTGGACACCTGCCAAACAAAAATTGGGAATGTAATGACCACAAATAAAGCAAGGTATAGAGTTCTAACTCCGAACTCCATCGTTCGAAGTGCTTATTAAAATCACGGACATCAATATTTCTGTTCAAATATTTCTTCTTATATATAAAAAAGTTGTATAATTGTCATACAATATACAATAAGACAATATGAACAATCCCATTTCAAAAATCGATAAAGGTTTGTCGCTGACAGAAAAAACAGAGCAGCAGTTGCTTGAGGCGATCCGCCAGAAAATATTTCTTCCCGGCGATAAACTTTTAGGAGAGATTGAACTGTCCGAAAATTTTGGCGTTTCCCGGACAGTCGTCCGTGAAGCATTGCATCGTCTGGCTGGACGGGGCATTCTCGAAGCCCGTAAAGGATGTGGCTTTTATGTGGCTACGGATCAGTTCTCCCCGGTTACCGATTCCCTTTACCATTTACTCGAAATGAAGAGTGGAACTTCAAGTCTTTCCAACATCGTTGATGTCCGTTTAGTTATTGAACCCGAGATTGCCCGCCGGGCGGCCCTCAACAGGACAGAAGAAGAATTGACCACGTTGAAGGATTGTTATGCGCGGATGGAGGAGCAGATCAATAATCCAGAGAATATGGTCAGGTATGACATCGAATTTCACCGTTTGATTACCAAAGCAACAAAAAACCCGATTTTCCCGGTGATCATGGAACCCATCTTTCAGCTTATGTCCAAATTCATATCGCAAACCTATCATTATCCGCATTCTCCGATTCTTGCGCTAAAAGCACACAGTAATATTATCAGCGCATTTGAAAAGAAGGATGGTGAGGGGGCATTTGAGGCCATGAGCAAACATATGCAAGAGGCGAAGGAACATGCTTTGAGTGTTTCTGGAAAACCGGATTCAGGCAAATAACCTTTAAACAATCTATATGCCTAACCTGAATATATCCATTTTATGGGCAATGGCTTTTCTTACCCTCTCCAGCTGGGCAAAAGCAGAAAGTCATTTAACTGATTACCCGGTCAGGGCGGTGTACATCCCTGAAATAAACAATTCCATAATTGTGGACGGGAATCTGGATGAAGGAGCATGGAAGAAAGCCGCTTGCTTTCCTTCATTTGTCAGAACGGCCGGAGAAAGGACAGGAAAAAATGCGGAATATATAACCGAATGCTTAACTTTCAGAAACAGAAGCAAGCTTTATATCGCTTTTGTCTGCCGTGATTCCGACACTCCGCATTTGTGCAACACAGTGACTGAATGGGATGATCCGGATATCCTCTTTGATGACCGGGTGGAGGTTTTTATTGACGTGGATCATGATCACCGTGATTATGTGGAGTTGGCTGTAAACCCAAAGGGGATACAGTTCGACCAGAAATTATTTCTTCGCTATCCGAAAACCCGGACAAATGAAAATGATCCCGGTTGGAACTGCAATTGGAAGGCCCGTACTACGATCCTAAATGACCGTTGGATTGCCGAGATTGAGATTGATGCAGCTTCACTGGGCATTTTAAAAATCGAAGACGGCACAACCTGGGGGTTCAATGTGGCACGGGCGCGGCGGCCTGAGATTCAGAAAGGGAAAAGATGGCGGGCCTTATCCGAAGAAACTGAATACAGCGCCTGGTGCTTAACCCGGGACGGGATATGGGAAACCCTGTCCAACTTCCAGGAACCAGTTGATTTCGGTGACCTTGTTTTTGGGAAACCTGATGTCGGGATTAAAAATATCCGGTTCAAAAATGCCAGCTTTATTTTCGGTGGGAACCAAGTGCCTCCGTCAAATGTAGGGAATAATCCCCTGGAAATTCAATTTGACCGCCCAGTCCATAAGGAAGCAGGATTGTTTCTTTACCTGAAAACCACTTCCCCAAACGGGAAAATATGGGAAATGGAACAAGAAATCGCAACGGATAGTACTGACTCATTCACTGCCGGTTATTTTATACATGAAAGTGAAGAAACAAGGCTGGATATTGAAATCCGCGAAAAGAAAACAAATGTACTGGTTTACCAGACCGCGTATGTTCTGACCGTTCCTCCGTTCATCGATTTCGATCTCTCTTCTCTTTATTTGCGGGAAGGAAATAACTACAATCCGGTGTCCTACCGCCTTTTGGCCGATCAGCAGACTTTGAACCGTTCGTCTTTGGAAATCACTCTTCTTAATGAAGAAGGGAAGCTGTTCAGTAAAAAACTTATTTCAGATTTGAAGAAAACAGATGGTTTTCAGTATGTTTTCGATACGGATAGTCTCAGGGCTTTACCTGGCGGAAACTATCATTTTCAAAATATACTGAAAGATAAAAATACGAACGAACCCATTTCTTCATTCGTTCAGTCTTTTACCAAGTTTGAACTCAGTGCACCGGCTCAGTTTAAAGCGGTTGAAGGGCCCTACCGGTTTGCCGGAATGGAAGGGAATGCAATTCAGGTACTTTTCCCAAACGGACAGCGGTATGTATTTTGGGAGAAAGCATCCAATGTTCCCTGGTGGGATGTGGATCAGGTAGCATTGACCTATGAGTTTGTGGAGTCGAATGGCTTTA
>CAYWTT010000543.1:0-2983 GCA_964461245.1 uncultured Prolixibacteraceae bacterium
ACGGAACGGGGATATCGAGATAGCGGGGATAGACCGAAGCCGGGCCCCTCACACCGTCCGAGGTTTCTGCGGGTTGCGAATGCTTCGTCAGACAAGCCGCCAGAAATAGGATGGTCGTTGAGCTGTATAGAAAAAACTTCAGGAGAATATTTTTTTTCATGTTTATTGGGTTTCGTTACTTTCACCGGCTTGTATCCCAAATTCAGTAAACTCTTTGACAAGCGGAATAATCCTTACGGGGCCTCCCAAGCCGGAAACCAATTTTTCTTTTTCACGCATTAGGTGCCCCTGATGCCACCAGCGGGCTTCCCGAACCGATAGGTTGTCGTCCAGAATATTCCAGGTGGCCTGGTTTGCCAACAGATTGGAAACGACCAGGGTAATCCGGTTTTTCCCAGGTTTGATGTATGCTGTAATGTCGGTTTCAAAAGGAGGCCAGGGACGGAAAGTCACTAATTTGCCATTGACCCAGATCTCGGCAAAATAGTTCACCTGCCCGGGATCGAGTAGCAAGCGAATATTCTCTCCGAGATAACTGGCCGGGATATCAGCCTCTTTGGAATAGACGGCGCGTCCTGAATACCACTCCAATCCGAGTTCATGCCAAAAACGCAGGTCAACATTTGTTTTTTTGCAAACCACCGCGATAGGCTCAATCAAACCACCGCTTTTATCTGTCGCCTTTACACGCACCGACAGCAAGTTATCCTCTTTTTTAAGAAGTGCCCGGATATCCGTAACATCCTTGTCCGGGTCAAATTTAATTTCCCTTCCATTGATAAATAAATCATATGTTCCTTTTATTTTCGGACTTTTTAAGGCAACTGCCCCGGGAGGCAATTTTTGTTGATACCAAACCGTCACAGGGAATTCCAGTTTTTGTAAAGGGTTCGGGAGGTTTCCCCATTTTCCCATGGGAGGGCTTGCAAACCCGAATGCTTGCCGATTATCGTCAACTCTCCAGGTAGTGTCGGTTTGAAGCGATATTTGTTTTCCGTTTTTCAGATGAACCTGTCCCTGCATCAATAGTCCCCTGGTATCGGATGTTTTGACCAGCAAACTGTTTTTCCCGGGAACCAGGAAGTCAGTGACAGTATAAGTTTCTGTTGTTTCCCAGTCCGCGTCGGCACCAATTTCCTGATTGTTAATAAACAACTTATAGGCTGAATCAGCGGTGATTGCAATCCGGGCTTCTTTTACTTCTCCATCAAGCTGGATTTCTTTTTGAAAGCAGTGATCGCCGCCTTCAATTTCAGGCAAATGCCGGGACGGATCATAGTAACTGATCCAACAGGCATCCCAGGCACTCAGGTACCGCTGAATACCTGGCTTTCTGTTAAATTCATCCACTATTTTTACCGTTTCCCAATTTTCTTCATCCTGTGTGGTCTGCCTGTTTCGAATTCCCTGGGCGGACTTCCTTTCAATTCGAAACTGCATAACAGGCAGAGGCAGTGTGTCGGCTTCCGGCGAATCACTCCATGTTTTATCAAGCACTTTGGGCGCCAATTGAAATTGCCACTCTCCGCCAAGTGGAATTTCTTTCAGCACCTGCCGGTTTTCCCATTTATTTTCAGCCAGATGATCCTGATTAGTCAGAATCACCCGGTTGGTTTGTCCGGGCACCGCCCAGCCTTCAACACGGAGCGAGTCTTTTGTTCTGATGATTTGGTAGTCAATGAGATTCATTTGTTGCACAAGGCCTGATGACCGTACCGGCTGGTCAGTGTCCAGTACCAGAAAATATGCGCCGCGGGCTTTGATATCCATCACAAATTCCATCCGTTTGCCGCGGATGCTATAGTTTCCAAAAGCATGAATTTCTCCGGTTTCAGGATTCCAAAGAGCAGGAGTTCCCAGACTATTTAAGGAGAGATGATATTTTTCCGAAACATTCCTGTCGTTCACCAGCAGGAATGTCTCCTGTTTTCCGATGCTACGGTGGTGCACCCGTAAAAACTTTGCGTTCTGGCTTAGTACCCGCACATCAGGTTCAATACAAGCATTGACCATTGAAGAAAGCTCGCCCGTGTAACGGCTGAAAAACGCCATTCCTTTCTGATTGGCTTTGGCCGTATAATTTTCGGTAAGGTTGACATTTCGTTTATAGTATTCTCCAAGGTTCAATACAGAGCCGGGGAAACCAAAAAGTTTCCTCACGGTTGAGTTTACCAGTTCGTCGCCCTCCGGGCCATTTTCTGAAAGTACAGGCAGAGAGCCGAGCCCAATCACTGTGCCTCCCTGTTCGACAAAACGGGAGATTTGCTGCATCACATCCTGCCGGATTGTGCGAATGCCCGGTAAAATCAATATCCTGTATTTCCCCCTGCCTGCATTCAGATACTGACCGGACAGTTTTGCCTTCGACAACGACTGAGGATCAATCACATTGTAATTAATATGCTTATTCATTAATTCCTGTTGTACCTCACAATAAAACTGATCATCTGGATTTCCCGGGTAGCCATCAGCCCACGCATCGCTGAGCGGATACAGGACAGCAACATCGCAAACCTCATTTCCTTGCGAAATCATATAAGAAATCCGGGCACCAAATTCGGCTAACGGACGGAAATATTTCCAGTAGGGATTTTGAAAAAACCAGCTTGGCGGCCAGTCGGCCTGGCTTTCGGGAACATTCGTACTGTAATGAAAAAGATGGGGAACAAACATGTTGACCCCGTAAGCTCCCAGCATCGCAAACCCATAGCGATATTCTTCCAACGGAATGGTGTAGCCCCCGCCCCCCATGGCTTCTACCATCACGCGTTTGCGATTGTAAAGATTTCCGATAGAACTGATTTGTTTGGTATTGTACCAGTCGATTTGCCGGGGGAAAGCATAACGATATTCTTCGTTATCGGCTCCGGGGACCTGCAGCTGGCCGATTGTTGAAAAATAGTCAGCTTCGCGGCGGTAATGTAAAAGTTTTTCGGCAGTGTGTCCTGTAGCCCATATGCCATGTGTTTCGCACCAATCGGCA
>CAYWTT010000544.1:0-2973 GCA_964461245.1 uncultured Prolixibacteraceae bacterium
GGTTGCGGACGTGCACCAACTGAGCAAAGACCAGGGTGGTAAAAGCCATGGTTTGTCCGAGAGCCCGGCCGCTTCAGTGGCCAGACCTGTATCTGCACTGGTTCGGAAATGGTGGAGTATTTCGTTTATTTCCCGGTTGTAATAGTTGTTCATAGCTGGATTCTGTTGAATAAAACCGGGTATTCAGTTATTCCTGACCGCATCAGAACACGATTTTCAGGAAGAGGGTAGGCGTAAAGGGAACCGCATCGGTATAAATTTTCACCGATCCCAGTTCCTGGGTGACAAATACATTCTTTAGGTTGGACGACTTCAGGTTCCGGGTATCGAGAAGATTTAAAACGGAAAGGCCGGTTTCGGCATTGATCTTTTTAAACGGGAATTTGTAAGTGACCGCGGCATCTACCCGTTTATAACTGATGTGGCCGGTCTTATCCTCGAATACTTTCTTCAGTATCTGCATTCCGGAGCCATAAACATAATCGGCCGACAGGTGGAAGTTGCCGATGTTGAACAAAGCGGCCAGTTTGAGTTCATGGCGCTGGTCGTGAGGGGCAGGTCCCCAGTCAGGCAGGGGTGCCCCCGGATAACTCAGCCGTTCTTCCGACCGGCTGAGCGTATAGGATGCCCACACGGAATGCGAACCGAAATCCTTTTTTACATAGAGATCCAATCCAAAGGTTCTGGCATTGCCTTTAGCCAGGGAAAACCCGCCTCCGGCAGGAGGCTGCCCGGGTATCAGGTTGAAAATCTCCCGGGAAAGATTGCGGGTATTTTTATAATAGCTGTCGAAGTTGATGGACAATCCTTTCGCGGCATAGTTCAGGCCCGTCACCCAATGGCTGGCATGCAGAACCGGCAGCGATTCATTTCCGGTAACCCAGAGATAACTATAGTTGTTATCCCGGTCGACGCTGGCCGTTTTAAATATAAACTGGTTATATACGCCCCATGAGGCGCTCATCTTCCATGTTTTGTTCAAACGGAAACCGGCGCTTACCCGGGGTTCGAAACAGAGTTTATCAGTCTGGTTCACCAGGCTCACCCTGAATCCCGATTTCAGGAAGATCTTTCTGCTTACCGGCAGGTTGTCCTGGAAATAGAGGAATTCCCTGCTGCTTCTGTAGTCGGAAAGGGCATTGGCCGGTGTACTGTCTTTATAAACCTGTCTTTTTTCGGTCGATGCATGGTTGGCATAGAGGCCGCCTCCCATCTCCACCTGGTGCCCGTTGTTCAGGTTGAAGATGTTTTCGATGCGGAACGACAGCTCCCCGGCTTCATTGACCACCCGGGCGGTATCCCGGTTGTAGATGTTGCCAGACTGCTGGTCGGCCGACTTGGTGAAGTCGGTATTTTCCCTTGAAAAAACGGATTGGGCAGCCACTAATTTCGTACTGTTCCCATTTCCCCATATTTTATTGTAAAAGAGAGATGATCCCTGTTGCCGGTTAATTTCATCATTCAGCACACTGAATCTTAGTGATGCCGGATTTACAGATCCGCCCGGTTTAGCCGGACGGTTCAGCACTGCATCGGCCAACAGCGCAAAGTGGTCGCTGCCCTGGTAGAAACTGATGAAAAACTGGTCGTTGTTTTCAAAGTGCAAGGTGTATTTGAGATTCAAATCGCGGAATAGGTAATTGTCGGGAGAAACGGAAATATCGGGGGTGACATCGCTTCTGAATTCAGATCCCTGCTGTGTGGGGTCCGGGGAACGGGTAGGAGCGAAAATATTGAAATCGTCCAGGTTGTACAGGTTATAATAGGTTTGCCTGTAAGCGGCCATCAGGGAGGATCTCCGGAAAAGGGGCACCTCAACCATCCCGTTCAGGGTGGTGGGATTGATGTTAAAACTGAAAACGGGTTTGCTCCTGTTTCCGTTTTTTCCTGTGATGTTCACCAGTCCGCCGATCCGGTTTCCAAACCTCGCATCAAAGCCCCCCTTGTAGATTTCGATGTTTTTCACCCAGAAGGGATTGACCACGCTGATATTGTCATTGTAGTTTTTCAACCCGAAAAGGGTAAATCCATCCAGGGTGATCAGGCTTTGACCCTCATAACTTCCCCAGATCAGCAGGTCGGCCGATTGTTCCCCGGCAGCCTGAATCCCCGGCACCAGCCGCAGCAGGTTGAAAACCGAATTGTCTCCCTGTCCGGGCAGGAAACGGGCAATGTTGTGATTGACCTTCATCTTCCCGGGTTCGTCTCCGACCTGTAAGGCCCTGTCAACCAGGTTTTCCCTGATCTCCACCTCCGGAAGGTTTTCGGTCGAAGGCTTCAGCCTGAACTGTTTGTTGATCCCTGAATATAAAACCGTATCGAAAATAAAATAGCCCAGATGAGAGATCTTCAGGTGAAAGTCGGCGTCGTCGGATGAGGAGAAATTAAAATTCCCCGACACATCGGAAACGAGGGGATGGTTATTGATGAGGATATGCGAGAAGGGAAGCGGTTCAAAGCTGCCGGCTTCCACAATCTGTCCGGAGATTTGGGTATGCTCTTTAGGTACCTCTTCCTTTTTGATTCTCTGGTCGGAAATGATGATGAGAACCTCCCCGCTTTTTTTTACCTGGAAAGGCAATCCTTTCAGCAGGTTTTTCAGTGCCTCCTCCCCCGAATGAAATGTTCCGGAAACCGTCACCCGGTATTTTGAGATTTCACTGTCATTGTAAGAAAGCTGAAAGCCATACTGATCACGGAGCTGTATGAGGAGGGTATTGAGCTGCTGATCGACAGCAGAAATCCGTACCGGCCGGTCCTGCGCCCTCGCCGGTAAAAAGATGCAAATCAGAATAACGGCTATCAATAAGGTTCTGGTCATTCATCCACTTGAATGATGGTATATACACCGTTCGGTTTCCGGGAATATTCTAAACCCAACGCAGGACAAATATAACCCAAAATCTCTTCTACATTTTGTCTTTTTAAAATTACAGGTGTATCTGTTAAAATAATACTCATTATTTTTGATGT
>CAYWTT010000545.1:0-2954 GCA_964461245.1 uncultured Prolixibacteraceae bacterium
TGTTATAAGCCCTTTCCCAGCCCAATTGAATATCACCATCGCCACCGGCAGTAATATCCATATTGACTTCCATTTCGTTGTAGTAAGGTCTTTGATTCCCTGTTCCAATTATATCGTCTGAACTGGCAAATTTGATTTCCATACTTTGGTAAGGACGCCCCATGGCACGGTCGAATATCGCATACATGGAGGTGTTCATCAGTTCCAATTCTGAAGCATTGTTTAAGAAATTATCAGGAAACAATTGTCCTTTTGGATTTTCTGCCAAGAAATCTTCATTTGATTCACACGAAACTAAAAAAAGAATGGCAGTTAACATAATTGCTATTTTGCTTTTCATATTGAATTCTATTTACGGATGACCATTAATATTCTATTGATATTCCAAAAGAGAAACTCTTCGGATTAGGATAAGCGAACCAGTCCATTCCGGAGTTTGCATCAGACACGCCGGTAGTAGTACTATTGCCGGAAGTCGAACTGATCTCGGGATCATATCCTTCATAATTGGTAAAGGTCAATATGTTTTGTGCACTTATTGAAAGTCTGACAGAGGCAAAAGGCACCAAGCTTTTGGGAACACGATAAGAAAGGCTGATGTTTCGCAGTTTTAAATAGCTTCCATCCTGGAGGTACTGCGAAGAAATCGGTTCTAATCGGTTGGTACTCCCAATTTTAGCAAAACGGGCTTTGGGATTGGCCGGTGTCCAACGGTCTTTGGCTTCCCTGAGTGTATATAACTGGGAAAAATCGATACGTTCTGCCGCCACCATATACGACCAGTTCATCACATCACGGCCATGTACCCCTTCAAACAAGAGGTTAACATCGAAATTCCCATAAGAAAAATGGTTATTGAATCCCCAGGTAAAGGAAGGATTCATATTTCCAATGACCTGTTTATCTCCCGAATCATAGCTAAAATTCCCGTTCAGGTCTTCGTATTTATAATCGCCAGGTTCCTGCTGAAATTTGACAGCTTGTTCCGCCTCATTTTCCTGCCAGATACCCAGGTATTTCAATCCGTAAATGGTACCAATCGGCTGACCAGCCATCAGCACGAACGGACTCACGGAGGTAAGGCCGGCAGCATAAGTTTCGCCGTAAATCATGTCCCTTTCACCAATGTCTATTACTTTATTCCGGTTCACAGCTCCGTTTACGTTGATGCTGTAAGACCAATCCTTTGATTTAAGTACGTCATAGTTGATGTTGAACTCAAAACCGTTGTTGCGTACCGATCCTACATTTGAAATTACGCTTGTTTTTCCATATTCAGAGTCACCTCCGTTGTATGCGGCGACGGATACAGGAGCCAACAAGTCTTCCGTCTTTTTATTATAATAATCCAGCGAAAGGGAAAAACGACCATCAAATGCGGTCAGGTCGATCCCCAAATCCATTTGTTTGGTAGATTCCCATTTCAGATTAGGGTTACCACCCACCCGGGCATAATATCCGGCTTGCTGCACATCTCCCCAATAGTAGCCACGGCTTCCCAGCGTTGTATAAGTAGCATAACTACCAATAGCCTGACTACCAGTAACTCCCCATCCCCCCCGAATTTTTACATTTTGAAACAGGTTCTGGTCTTTCATGAATTTTTCTTCTGAAAGCCTCCAGGCAAGAGAAAACGAGGGAAAATACCCGAACTGGTTGTCCCCTTTAAATTTGGAAGAACCGTCGGCACGGTAGTTCATGGTCAGATAATAACGTGAAGCATAATTATAATTCAGTCGCCCGAAATAGGAGCGCATGGCGCTGTTGCTCCAATCGGAGCCGACACTGATATTGGGTGAAGCAAGACCCAGGCTATACCAGCCTACCGATTCAAGCGGCAATTTATTTGCGGAACCACTTAAACTCTGGCTTTCACTTTTAGTTTCTTCGAAGCCGGCCATTGCCGAAAAGTTATGGACTTCGGCAAATGTCTTGGTATAGGTCAGAAATGAATTAACCAGCCAGCTTTTACTTTCAAATGAACTTTGACTGGCATTTGCATTCACTCCGTTGTATTCCTTGCTTTCGAAATTACGGCTTCCCCCCGTTCCAAAAGAGACTAAACCTTTGGCATCCAGGGTCAGTCCATCGATTATTTTAACCTTGAGGTTTCCCACACCACTTCCATAATTGCTGTAATTGGTATTCACAATTTCAGTCAACAATTTTGGATTCAGCATAACTCCTGTTCCGATTCCCAAACGATGGTATGATCCGTCTTCGTTATAAACCGGGATGGTTGGGGACCAAACCACTGCCGACATCAGGGGAATTGCCGTTTTACTGCCGCCCTGCGCCATCCTGGGATTCAGATTATCGCTGTGTCCCAGATTTGATTCGATCTGAACCGTAACCCGGTCGCTCAGGTCCATATCCACTTTTGTACTTAGTCCGTATCCGCTTGCATCTGTATTCCGGATGGTACCCGTCGATTTACGATAATTGGGAGAAATATAAAACTTGATATTCTTCATCCCTCCGGAAAAAATGGCTTTGTATCTTTGAGAAAAACCGTTCTGTAAAATCTCGTCCTGCCAGTCGGTACCACCATTGGCTTTGAACCCGGCCAATTCTGCATCCGTAAAAGGCCACGCTCCTACACGGTTATTAAATTCGGCAAATTCGTAAGCATCCATCAGGTCGTAACGTTGCGGCACATTGTCAACAGAAAAATCGGTAAAAAGCCGCACTGTCGGTTTCCCCTGCGTTCCGCGTTTGGTCTTCACCAGAATAACACCATTTGCACCACGCGAACCATAAATAGCTGTAGCCGAAGCATCTTTCAGAATTTCAATAGATTCAATATCATACATATCAGGCATACTGCCATAATTCCCGTCAACTACAATCAGGGGATCATTATCCCCCAGCAAGGAGTTTGCACCACGGATTCGTATAATTGATCCTTCGCCCGGAGCACCATTACTTCTCCTGACGGTGACTCCTGGTGCCCG
>CAYWTT010000546.1:0-2953 GCA_964461245.1 uncultured Prolixibacteraceae bacterium
CACCAGGGGCCTGAGCATAAAAGGGTCCCTGACAATGTGGCTGAAAATCCGGTTATAGTAGGTCACGAATTCAGTGGTGAAATCATCCAGGTAGGTAAAAACTGGGAGGGTAAATTTTTTCCGGGTCAGAAATACTCGATTCAGCCGGCGATCCGCTATCCCGAAGGACCGATCGGGCCTTTGAGCTCACCGGGATATACCTATAAGTACATCGGGGGAGACGCCACCTACGTGGTCATACCCAGGGAGGTTATGTTACAGGGATGCCTTTTACCTTACGAAGGAGAAGGATTTTATCTGGCTTCGCTGTCCGAACCCCTTTCGTGTGTGATCGGGGCCATGCATGCTAACTATCATTCCGAAGCAGGCACCTATGTCCATGATATGGATATTGTGGATGGAGGGAAAATGGCCATTCTTGCCGGAGCAGGTCCTATGGGACTGGCGGCAATTAACTATACTTTAAGCCGTAACTTTAAAAAACCTTCCTTCCTGCTGGTCACCGATGTCGATCAGAAAAGACTGGACAGGGCTGCCGAAATAATTCCGGTCAGCTGGGCAAAAGAGAAAGGAGTGGAATTGCTCTATCTGAATACGGGTAAACTTGAAAATCCTGTGGAAGAGATGAAGAAACTCACAGGTGGGGAGGGATTCAACGATGTATTCGTTTTTGCACCGGTTCCGGTTGTGGCGGAACAGGGTGATGCCATACTTGCCATGGACGGATGCCTTAACTTCTTTGCCGGCCCGTCAAACAAAGACTTCACAGCCAGACTCAATCTGTATAACGTTCATTATGCATTCACGCATGTGGTGGGAACTACCGGCGGGAACACCGACGACATGATCGAGGCACTTGATCTGATGTCAAAAGGCCTTGATCCGGCGGGACTGATCACCCACATCGGCGGATTGGATGCCGTGATCGAAACGACCCTGAATCTTCCCTCCATCCCGGGTGGTAAGAAGCTAATCTATACCCATAAAAAGTTGCCACTTACCCCGCTATCCGAATTCGCTGAAAAAGGGAAAAACGATCCGTTATTTGCCGGATTGGCCAAGATAATCGGAAAAACCAAAGGTCTCTGGTCGGTCGAAGCGGAAGCCTACCTGCTTAAAAACGCCCCGGAAATCTGACACCATGAAAGAGGCTGTTTCAAAGGCCTCTTGAATCTGTTTACAGCTCAGCAGAGCTGACAAAATGGGTTGACATAGGCATTTCATAGACCGTTTTTCTCAGGAACTGGCCCAATGAGCTGCCGTCACGAAATTGGTCCTGCTCTTCAACGGAGATGAGGTTACCGATCCCGATCCGCAACCTGTGTTTTCTTTTATTGAAAATCTCGTGCGGCATCCTGATCAGCCTGATCCTCCAGTCAATCAATCCCAGAAAATAAAAAAGGGGTGAGTTCCCGTCAAAAAACCGAACAGGCAGGATGGGTACCCTGGCCGAGCGGATCAGTTTAAGTACACTCCCCTGCCAAGCCCGGTCCCTCACCCTGAAATTTTTCAGGCTGAAATCGGAAACAGCCCCCGAGGGGAAAAAGCCTACCGGATGTCCTTCTCTCAGAAAGGTGATGGCCTCTCTGATCCCTTTTATGCTGTCGGCAGTGATCTTCTTATTGAAATCCGAGCGGGGTGTGACACAAATGAAATTATCTCTCATGGTATCGATCACATAAAGTATCTGGTTGACCATCAACCGGTAATCAGGACGCAACCTGGCCATGAGGTCGATCAGAATGATCCCGTCGAGTCCGCCATACGGATGATTTGATACCGTGATAAAAGCCCCTTCAGGTAGCTTTTTCAACCGTTCAGCCTGACCGATCAGATAATTTACCCCCACGTCACTCAGCAGGTGTGCGGCAAAATCAGACCCATTGTATCTGCACGAATGGTCATACACCCTGTTCACTTTATCGAACGCGGTGATCCTCATGACCATTTCTGCCAGCCAATGTCCCCCTTTCCCTCTGAAAAGAGATGATTGCATTTCAAAATCTTTTACATCGATCAGCTTCATCACTCTCCCAAATTTAACAGTACTTTTTTATTATTCCAAAATTCGGCAAAAATCACAAACAGGTTATCCGTCAGAAGAGGTTCAGGGTAGGTTCCAAGCTACAATTATCAGACAATCATTCCGGAAGCTTATTAAACCTTTTAGGCTGGAATTGGTTATTTTTATCCGGTTTCTTTCCGGCAACGGCATGAATGGCAAAGACAGGAATGTAAAAAACAGAAGATATGGAAAAACCCAGAAATCAGATCATGGTCATTTTCGGTGCTTCGGGTGACCTGACCTACCGGAAGCTGATCCCGGCACTATATGCATTATATGACCAGCGGATGCTTCCGCCGCAATTCAGGGTAGTGGGAGTCAGTCGCACGTGGATGACCGATGAAGTATTCCGCGCGAAGATGACCGGGGGCATCCGGAAGTTCACAGAAAAGAGGCATCTCAACGACAAACAGATAGAAGAATTCATTCAGCTGGTTTCTTACTTCCCGATGGACATGACCCTCCCTTCTGAATATACCAGGCTAAAGTCAGCTCTGGATTTATTGGATAGCCGGGCAACGACCTCTGCAAATATTCTGTTTTATCTATCCACTCCTCCAGGCCTGTTCGGGCCTATTGCCCGGAATCTGGGAACGGCCGGATTAAGTCACGATCCGGTGGGATTTCGCCGGCTGATCGTTGAAAAACCCTTTGGCTACGACCTGGAATCAGCCCTGATCCTTAACCGCGAACTTCATATCGCTTTCCGGGAGGAGCAGATTTTCCGCATCGACCATTACCTGGGTAAGGAAACGGTGCAGAACCTGCTGGTTATGCGGTTTTCCAACGCAATTTTCGAACCGTTGTGGAACCGGAACTTCATTGAAAGGGTGGAGATTACCTCTGCTGAGAACCTGGGTATGGAGGGCAGGGGCGGTTACTACGACG
>CAYWTT010000547.1:0-2951 GCA_964461245.1 uncultured Prolixibacteraceae bacterium
ATGTCGAAAGATGCATTCGATGCTTACCTCTGCATCGACGGTCTGCCCATCAAACAATCCCCGCTATACAATTATGCCGCCGACAATGGCCGCAGGAGATTCAAAGATTCCTACAAGGACAGAGATCCCCGTCTCTATTATACCGTGGTCGATTCACTCCGCATCAACGGTATCCACAGTGCGTATAGCAACACAGGAATATGTCTCTGGAAATGGCTGGATGCCAATGCCGATCCAGGGGATCTGACCTCACTGAGCAACGTGAATGTCACCGATGCCCCGATCGTCAGGTTGGGCGAAGTGATGGTCGACTATATCGAAGCGGCAGTGGAACTCTCTGAACTGGGCGGAACAGCCGTCACCCAGGCTGATTTTGATAAAACCATCAATAAACTGCGTGTAAGGACATTTGGCGGGAAGAAGCTGCCCAACGTAACCCTGTCCGGCAATTATCTTTCGGTGAACGGGGTAAATGTGGACGATCCCGACCGTGATCCGACGGTAAGCCCCATTCTATGGGAAGTTCGCCGCGAACGCCGCATTGAATGCATGATGGAAGGAAAACGCAACAAAGACCTGCGTCGCTGGAAGAAATTCGAATACCTGAAAGCTGACAAAGTCTCTGTTAATACCTTTGCCAATCCCAAGGATTTCTGCCTGGGAGCCTGGGTGGTTAAAGCCGATTATCCGGCAGCCACCAAATGGGCTACCATCTCCACCAAATTATGGGATCCTACCAATCCCAAAAACCCGACCACGGCGTATGCCCCTCCGGCTACCGCAGGTTATATTTTCGGAATCTGGTCAATCACTTCGGCTCAGAACCGGGACTGGGTTGCCGGCGATTCATTTTATGAAAGACAATATCTGAGCCCGATTCCACTGGGACAGATCAAGCTTTACAAGGATGCCGGTGTCACACTGACCCAGAATCCGGGCTGGGATAATTAAACATCTGGAGGTATGGGCGCCGTCAGGGGCCCATACCTTACACAGGGTAAATATCCCTCCGAAAACAAACCTGGTTATGGATGAAATTTTTGGGAAAATACAGATCAGCCAGACTTTGAGCCAAAAGATCGAGCGCAAAATCGAAGAGGCAATCCGGCAGAAAAAGCTGATTCCCGGCACCAAACTCCCTTCAGAAAGAGAACTGTGCGAAAGCTTTGCCGTGAGCCGGACCGCCCTTCGTGAAGCACTGCGACGGCTCAGCGCCCGCGGACTGATCACTGTCCGTAAGGGAAGCGGTATGATCGTATCGGAAATAAAAATCGAAGATGCCATCAACTCACTGAACCTATACTACGATTTAAAATTCGACTCTGACCTGATCAGCCAGATCATTGAAGTCAGGCGACTTTTTGAACCGGAGATTGCCAGACTGGCCTCAAATAACCGGACTGAAGCCGACCTTGAGCTGCTCAGGGAAAATCTGCTTGACCTGACCCGCTGCGATCCTGACAACACCCAGCTGGAAGTGGATGTGATCAACCGCTTCCATATGAACCTGTCAAAAGCTACCGGGAATCCGATCATCCTGATCACCATGGAGCCGATTTATTCGCTGTTGCCCAGAATGCGGAACCTGATTTATGGCAATGTGGAAGGGGAAAAAGAATACACCCTCCGGCTGCAACAACAGATCCTGGATGCTGTAGCAACCCGTGACGGACAGAAAGCCTGGCAGTACTCCGTGGAATTGCTCAACCGAAATATGGAGATATACAATAAGTACTTCAAAAACTGATACTGAAAATCTGTACATCCTTTGTCTATCCTTTGAATGTCTCCCTGTAAAAAAGATATCTTTTTATTACACTGAGGTACACAGAGTTTTGTAAACTGCGGATATAATCCACAAATGAATTACAAATGGGAACCAATAAGACCACTGAAGTTATTATCGGCTGTGCTATCGAGGTACATCGCCAACTTGGTCCCGGGTTACTGGAATCGGCATATGAAGAGTGTCTTAACTGGGAACTGGTTTATTGATCAATTTCAACGTAACTTTGTTGAAAAACGGATTAAAAAGATATGTATTGTAAAGATCTCAGTGTTCCTCTGTGTGGTTCCTCTGTGTATCTCCGTGAAACAAAAAAAAGTAATTATTAAATTGATAACCAGCCATTCCATGCAAAAGCTTTTGCTTATCTCGTCATTATTCTTACTTATCTTTAGCGGAAATGCTCAGCCATTCCATTTTGCGCATGTGACCGACACCCATGTGGGCGGGGCTACGGGTGCAGAAGACCTGGAACAGACGGTCGCCGACCTGAATTCCTTGCGGGAAGTGGAATTTGTCATTTTTTCGGGCGATATCACCGAATTCGGTTCCGGAGAAGAGTTGAGAAGAGCCAAAACCATCATCGACCGCCTTCAAAAGCCATGGTATATCGTTCCCGGCAATCACGACGCCAAATGGTCGGAAAGCGGAGGAAACGATTTTATCCGGATCTTCGGATCAGAGACCTTTTCATTCGTCAAAGACGGAATCCTTTTTGCCGGTACGGCCAGCGGGCCCACCATGCGCATGGCGCCGGCACTGGTCCCCCGTGAGCAGTTGCTTTTTCTCGATTCACTTCTGGATCACATACCAGATCCCCATATGCCCATTATTTATATCAACCATTATCCCCTGGACGAATCGCTTTCCAACAGCGATAAAGTACTTGGCCTGCTGAAAAGCAGAAATACCGTGGCTACCCTGCATGGCCACGGGCACACCAACCAGTCTTTCTCATTCCGGGGAATTCCGGGGATCATGGGTCGATCCAACCTCAGGGCATCAAGGGAATTCGGTGGATACAACATCGCCACGATATCGGAGGATACCCTCTATTATGCAGAAAGGATCACCGGACAGAAAACGTTGCCGGTATGGTTTAAAGTAGCTCTTCAGGGAAATCCCAAAGAGGAGTCTATGGTAACGGAAACCCCTTCTCCTGCCC
>CAYWTT010000548.1:0-2941 GCA_964461245.1 uncultured Prolixibacteraceae bacterium
TCATTTCAAAAGAAGAAAACAAGATGATGCAGCAGGAGATCCAGGAGTTTGAAAGCCGGTACCAAGCCTTGCAGAAAGAGTTGAAAGCTCATCCCGGCGATGAAAGGATCATTAATGCCATGATTGAATACTATCAGGATAAACTTAGTGTTATCACAATGATATTAAATAAGTTACAGGAAGTGAAACAGATAAATAATGCTCGTCATGAAACAGAAATTTAACTTGATTGTCATTTTATTGACCGTTTTAACGCTCTCCTTATATGCAAAGGGAGAAGAGAACAGCCGGAAATTCAGTAAAAGCTGGCCTGTCGGGAGTGTGGAAACACTCCGTATCAATAACAAATTCGGAGAAGTTAAAATCAATAACGGGGGTGGAAATTCAGTGACGGTAGAGGTGGTGGTGACTGCGGAAGGATCTGCAAACCAGATAAATAAAATTCTGGATGAAATTGCGGTTGAATTCGGAAGCGAAGGAAGTACGGCCACGGCAGAGACCCACATTGAAGAAGGCAAGCGGTCGGGAAGCAAATTTTCGGTCGATTATACGGTAAACATACCTCCACAAAAGAACCTGGATATCACCAACAAGTTCGGGAATGTAGTGGTAAGCCAGCTTACCGGAAAGGGCAAGTTCGACATTGCTTTTGGTAACCTCACCGCCGCCGGGCTTCACGGTCCTGAAACCCGGTTGGAAGTGGCGTATGGGAAAGCAGATATCCAATCTATGTCCAAAGCAGTGGTCAACCTGGCTTTCTCCAAAATGGTCCTTGTATCAGGTACTGATATTGATTTGGATTCAAAAAACTCATCCGTGAACGCCGATAAGCTGAATGAACTGCAACTGGATTCCAAATTCGACAGCTTTGATTTCGGGGAAATAAACAGCATGGGAGGAAGCAGCAAGTTCACGAATTATAAAATTGAAAAATTGAACAAGCGGTTGAATCTGCAATCAGCCTATGGCACGGTAAAAGTGGAATCGATCCCTGCAGGCTTTGAAAACCTGGAAGTAAACTCAAGTTATGCTCAAATATCATTGGGAATTGATGAAACGGCCGGATATGAAGTGAATGCCAGGTGTGATTTTTGCGATATCGATTATCCGAAGGATAAATTCAAGGGTAACCGGATGCAGGAGAACACCAGCCAGCAGGTGCAGGGAAAAGTCTCCTCCGGTATTCCCGGGAAAGTGGTGGTGACCAGCAAATACGGGAATATTCGTCTTACAAAATAACCGGAGAGGTAACTTTTATTTCAAAATAAGTCAAGATCTCCGGATCAGGGTCCGATATGAAAGGTTCCGGATAATCCGCTCGGAAGAACGGATTATTTGCGTTTACGGCATGAAGAGGTCAGCTCCCTCAATCCGTTGCGGATTTTGGACAATTCTCCGGCAACTGATTCCACGCTCATTTGTTCGCCTGATCCCCTCATTTGATCGCCTGTTTGATTGACTTTTTCAATCATTTGTCCAACTTCACTCTCCAGCAGTTGTGCCCTGGTTGCCACCTCCCCGGTAAGGGCAATGGCGTCCTCAGCCTTTTCCTGTGCATCGGCAGCCCGTGCATCGGCAGGTATCCTTCCGAAGTAATATCCAACCACCACACCTGCCAGCCCGAGCAGCAGCATCAGGATGTCTTTTGCCTCCTTGATCGCATTGGCGTCATTTATATACCCGAAGGTCCGTACGGCTATAGTAAGTGTAAAAACCAGAATTATTAGCCCCAGCAAAGCGGTCACAAGTTCTTTTATTCCCTGGATGATCAGTTCAGGGGTCCACTTGGAAAGCGGTTCCTTAGGTTCATCATTTTTACCCATGATTTTATATTTTAAGGTTTGAAAAGTATTGTGTTTGCTTCTTAAAAAAGTGGACAGGCGGCAAAATGTAATTTGTAAGTAACGAAAAATTCCTCATTTTATCAAAAAAAATATCATTGGCAGCCTGGAAAGATCACTGGTGTTTGTCAAGATGGTATATTTACAAACAGATACGGATATTTTTAATTTATGATTGTAATAACCGGATGCGGCGGATGTAAGACAGTTCCGGGAGGAAGGCAGGGAAGCGGCGACTTCGCGGCATCCGGGATCAGAAGCTGTATACCTTGCGCTGTTCAGTCCGAACAAAGCAAAATCCACGGAAGTCACCGTTCAGCTCGACGACTTGTGGATCAGGGGTAACTGCGGGATCACCGATATCCGGAGTGGCCATAAGTGGGGCCTATGAAAGGGCAGCCTTATTTAAAGCCTGCTTCCGCTGAGTTCTTTAAGGTATAAACCGGAACAGTGGGGTGGTGATGATTATGGCCGGGGATTTGTTCCCTGTCTGAATATCCGGACTATCTTTAAAGTTCTTAAAATCTATTTTAACTCACAGAGATGCTATACCGGAAATTTGGAAAAACAGGAGAAAGGGTTTCAATCCTCGAGTTTGGCTGCATGAGGCTGCCGGTGCTTGATGGCAATATGGCCAGGATTGATGAACAAAAGGCAACCGGAATGATCCGGAAAGCCATTGATGAAGGAGTTAATTATGTAGATACGGCATGGTCTTATCATGGCGCCCAAATGGGCAGGCAGGGGGAAAGTGAACCGTTTGTCGGGCGTGTACTGCAGGATGGATACAGGGAGAGAGTACATCTGGCCACTAAATTGCCTGCTTGGCTGGTCAATTCCAGAACGGATATGGATTACTTTCTGGATGAGCAACTGAAGCGACTTCAGACTGAAGTCATTGATTTCTACCTAGTACATTCTCTTTCTTCCGGTCCGTGGAACAAAATCAAGACACTGGGGATCTTTGATTTTCTGGATGAAGCTATCAGGAAAGGAAAAATCAGGTATGCCGGATTTTCTTTTCATGACAATTTTGATCTTTTCAGGGAGATTGTGGATGCATATGACTGGAGCTTCTGCCAGATTCAGTACAATTACCT
>CAYWTT010000549.1:0-2936 GCA_964461245.1 uncultured Prolixibacteraceae bacterium
GGTGCTGTTTCCATCATGGCCTCGGATAAGGAGACCACGCTTTATTACACTGCCGATAACTCTGAGCCATCGGATAAAACCCAAAAGTATGATACCTCTTTTCTCCTTGACCGGAAAGCTACTTTAAAGGCAATTGCTGTGGACCCTCTTACCGGTTTGACCAGTCCGGTGTCGACCGTGAAATTTGATATTCCTTCCACTAAGTGGAAACTGATGGGAGAATGGGGAAAACTGGCAGAAGCAAATGCTCTCTTTGACGGGGACCCCGGCACAGCACTGGTCGTTCCGGTCCAAATTCCGGCTGAAATGGTGATCGACCTGGGAGAAATGGTCAACCTGAGCGGTTTTGCCTATCTGCCGGTTCAGGGAAAAGGGAATGCAGGTTTGATCACGCATTATGAATGCTGCGTGAGCAATGACAATCGTCAGTGGGGAAAACCGGTTGCGTTGGGTGAATTTGCCAATATCACCTATAGCCCGGTTTTGCAGGAAGTCACTTTTAACCCTGTGAAAGCCCGTTATATCAAATTTAAAGCGCTTTCCGTAGCCGATGTCAAACCACGGATGGGAATTGCTGAGTTTGAAATTATTACATCAGATTGAGTGAAGAAACAGCATTTAAAACCATAAACTAATCAGCACTCAATGGAGACAAAAGTCTTTGAAGGAATCCTTCTGATCGCACTGGGGGCATTCTCCTCAGGGAGTTTTGCCGTACCGTTCGGAAAAATTCTTAACTGGAAATGGGAAACCTATTGGACTATTTTCAGTCTGGGGGCATACATCCTGTTCCCGTTGCTCGCCTGCTTTATTTTATCTCCGGAATTTATTTCTGTTATCATTGCGGTTAATTCAGAGACATTGATCACTGTGTTTTTGCTGGGAGCATTGTATGGGGTGGGGAACCTCTCTTTCGGATTGACGTTACGTTATCTTGGACTTTCCCTGGGTTATGCACTTTCTCTTGGTCTGATGCTGGCTATTGGCACCCTGATCCCACCATTGCTGGATGGGAGACTTCAGCAGATGCTGGCTGGTTCAGGAGGAATGCTGCTGCTCGGCGGTGTAGTTGTAGCCTGCGTGGGGATTGCGCTTTCAGCATGGTCTGGTATCCTCAAGGATAAGCAGTTATCCTTGAGCGGGAAACAGGAAAGCGTTAATGAATATAACCTGTCAAAAGGGATAATGGCGGCTGTACTTGTGGGAATAACGGGTTCGGCTATGTCGTTCGGCTTTGAAAGAGGTTTGCCTGTTTCTGAAGAAGCCTCCCGCCAGGGGACTGATCCCCTCTTTATCATGATGCCGGTCATGCTGGTACTTCTTTCCGGCACTTTTATCACTACCCTGATCTGGTGTGGTTTTCTCGGTTTCCGGAACAAATCGCTGAAAGATTACATTTCAGCAGGTAAATCCGGATATACCGGATTAAACTATCTCTTCGGATTACTTGCTGGGTTGTTGTGGTTCTCCCAGTTTATCCTTTATGGAATGGGCAAAAGCAAAATGGGCCCTTTCACCTTTACCTCCTGGGGGATTCTCATGGCACTGACCATCGTGTTTGCCACGGTCTGGGGATTGATGCGGAAGGAATGGAAAGGAGTTTCTCCCAAAGTTTCCCTGCTGATGATCCTTTCCCTGCTCATCATTATTGTCTCCTCATTTATGATAGGTATCAGCGGATCTTGAATGAGTTTTTGGAATTAATGAAAAATACTATTACAGAATTGCTACTCACCTCCTTCCTCTCTCTTTCCCCTGAAAGGAAGGGCTGTTAATCGGGATCAGGGTGGTAAACAGTAATTACAGGGTAAATTCAAATTGTAATCAATTTAAAGAATTTTCAAATGAATTCCAGAGAACGCATATTAGCCGCAATATCCCACCGGGAACCCGACAGGGTGCCGCTGGACCTGGGGGCCACTCCCAGTTCGGGAATTTCAGCCATTGCATACTCCAACTTGATGAAATACATCGGCAGGGAGGATCTGCCGGTACAGATTTATGATGTGGTGCAGCAACTGGCTCAGCCCGACATGTCCATACTGGATCAGTACGGGGTGGATGTGCTCGACATCGGAAGAACCTTTAATGATCAGCCGGGAGACTGGAAACCGGTGACCATGGCTAATGGGGCCAAAGCCTTCTACCCGTTGTGGTACAACCCGGTCAGGATGGAAGACGGATCATACCAGACTTATGATGATGACGGTAAAAGAGTGTTGTCAAGGATGCCGGTTGGCGCTACCTTTTTTGACCAGACTTACTTCCCTTATGTGGATGGCTATCCGGAAAGTTATGATACGCTGGATGAGGAAATGGGCAGGGTCCTTTGGGCCCGGCATGCACACAGTCCGTGGGATCATGCAGGAGATCCCTTTTTCTGGGATAAGTTGCGTGAGAATACGCTGAAACTGAGGAAAACTTCCGACAAGGCTTTATTGGTGGTTTGCGGCTGCAATCTTTTTGAGTGGGGAACATTCCTCAGAAGAATGGACAATTTCCTGATGGATTTGCTTTGCGATCCATATAACGTGGAAAAACTACTGGACCAGCTAATGATCAGACACTTGGCCACATTGGAAAAAGTGTGCCAGGCAGTGGGTGACATTGTGGACATTATCCGCTTTGGCGATGACCTGGGAATGTCTACCGGGCCATTTATGGAAGCAGCAATTTACCGGGAATTGTTTAAACCCCGGCACAAAATCCTGTGCGATTATGTGAAATCGCACAGCAGCATGCACACCTTCATTCATTCCTGCGGCTCCATCTCTTTACTGATGCCCGATATGATCGATGCGGGAATTGAGATATTCAATCCGGTACAAACCAATGCCTGGAAAATGGACCCGGGTTTTCTGAAAAGGGAATTTGGCAAAGATTGCACCTTCTGGGGCGGAGGGATCGAAACAGCAGGAATCCTAAATAACAAAACT
>CAYWTT010000550.1:0-2916 GCA_964461245.1 uncultured Prolixibacteraceae bacterium
TAATACTTAACGATAGAAATTTTTATGTATATAGTAAACATCCAGATTTGGAATTTCTTTTATAATAATATATCCTGCACTTTTTAAAATATCTCTTAATTCATTGTTTGGTCTTTCAATAGTAATGCAGTTGAACCGATATTCATTAAATGGGAAGTTTTTGAAAGCGAAATACTCAGCTCCTTCGATGTCAACGGAAAGATAATCAATTATCTTTGGCACATGGTTCTCCTTAAATACGTCTACAAGTGTATCCGATTTAAGTTCTAAATATTCATTCCCTAGATTTTGTGTATCTTTAAAAGAAGCATCCTTTAAATATATTTTTGAAGTCAAACCGTCTTTTTTAAATAATACATTTCTTTTTACTTCATCAATACAAACATTAATGCACAGAGCTTTTCTGATTTTAACAAGCTCTGAAAAATAATCAGGATTTGCCTCAATGCATATTCCTTTCCATTTATATCTTGCCTCTAATAGAAATGTGTTGTTTAATGAAAGGCCATCAGCACTTCCTAAGTCCACAAAATACCCTCTTCTCTTTTTTCTGAATAATTCCCTATAAACCCAGATATCTTGTCCTGCCTGTGAATATGAGTTGTGAACCCAGGAGTAGTAAAAATATCTAACTGAAATTGGAGTGATCTTTTTAATCAGTTGTTTAATCTTCATTGTATTGAGATGAATTTTTTATTCACTCATCCTTTTTAATAGTGGTAGTTTTAGATTAGAGAAGAGATCAAAAGCGATCACATATTTTCATCGCGGAGAGCATCGCCCTATCCATATTGTAATACTCCCATTCAGCAAACCGGCCAACCAGATAAAATTCAAGTGGTTCCAGCTGCTTTTTTAATGCAGCGATTCTCTCCCTGGTATCGTGAAGCTGGATCACATAACTGGAGGGCTCATAGTTATAAGCGATCGGAACAAGGTTTCCCGGCAGGGATTTTAATTGTTTGTCGATGGTTTCTTTATCCGTTTTTCCTGAAAATTCCACCAGGCAGGTTTTTCTGTCCCTGCCGTTATTGGAAGGACTCATATTCCCGGTATAAACGATCCGGTGACAACGGTACGCTTGATCGGGCAGGTACAACCAGGACAAAGCGGTTTCGTCGGTATAGCACAGCACATTGCTGGTTCCGTTGGAGGGGAGATCCCCGACGCGTTCTGCGCATCCGGCAACCTCAGCAGAAATTTTCTTCAACGAACTTTTCAGTTGCCTGACATCCCCGGTGTAAATAACCGCATCAAACAGTTCACCGTTGATTTTCCACTGATCACCCGATCTTTCCATAAAGTCCACATCGGAATTGTAAATAATCTCTGAGCCTTCGGCCAGCCTGTCTGCCAAAAAAGAGGAACCTCCCTCCCGGGGATAGTAAAAGGTGCTGTGCACCATCTTGTTCTCAGCCTTTCTAAACAGATTATTCAGGAATATCTCCCTGAAATCCGGCTCCGGTAATTTTCCCTCCAGCCAGGGAAGCGGGATTTTTCCCAGATCATAATTCCAGACTTTGTCGTTGTAAGGGCGGAAGTATATTTCGTTAAGTGTCCGCCCGAATTTATGCAGCAGGAATCCGTTAAAATCAGTGGCATGGTCAGCACTCCAGATATTGAACAGCAGTTCCCTGCCGATCTTCCGGCACAGGTTGCGCGGCAATTGGTAGAGGTGGTCCTCTATCGGATACCCGATATATTTTCCCTGGGTGTAAATCTGGGCATTCCGGTGATGTAAAATAAATTCCTTATTCACATCAAAAAATCCGAAAAACCAGCTTCTGATCTTTTCAATCCGGGTATTGAAAACAATACCCCCCACATGATGGAACAAATTCCCCTCTTCCCTGCTGCAACGGATCAATCCTCCCGGGCCTGCCTGTTTTTCAAAAATCACGGGAGAATAACCCTTGGCTCTTAGCATTCGGGCTGCCGACAGCCCACTGACCCCTGCGCCAATTATGGCAATGCGATTTTTCTTCATTCCCTTCCTGCTTTTTCCCAGAAACGGGATTCCGCCAGTTCAATCAATGCGTTGCGTTCCATATTTCCCCGGGAAAACCACCGGATATAATCGCGCAGTTCTTTATTAGGGAGCGAAAGGATGTCTTTCACATACAACACTTCCTGAGACTCCCAGAGTATGAGGTTAATGCCCAGTAACTGATAAAAGGAATCTTCCCAGTCGCTCGCGCTAACAACTGTCTCGATACCCGTAATCTTTGAATTCAGTGAGGCATTCCCGGGTTTACAGCCTGCCAGGGCTTTGATAATATCACGGGTTTGCCGGTCGTATAATTCTTCCGCTTTTAACGGATCATTATGCTTGTTCCGCAGGCACCATTCCCGGATTAAAAGGATGGTAAAACGGTCGGACAGCATTCCAATGGTATTCAAACCGGTGAAATGGGGGCCGGTATTTTGTTTTTGACTTTTATAGCACCACAAATTCCTGATGCGTTCGGTTTCCGTTTTCTGTTTCTCCTTTATAATGCTGAAAAGCTTTGAAACCGTATGCTCAATGGGTTGTACTTCCTTTGAAACCGGAAACTGATCCAACAGAGACCTGACATAAGCTGCCAGCTTTTCAAAATAGACTTCATTCATTGATTGGGCGTTTGATAAGGTCGATTATCTCCGGAATGGATTTTTCCAGATTTTCCGGATCGGGTTCCAATTCAAATATTTTCTCTCCGGCAGTTCCCATTTTGATGAGTGAACAACTGTCGATCAGCTTGCCGGAATGCCATTTCTCAGGGGAGTAAAGAATGATCTTCAAAGCCGGACTGCCTGCAATGAGATCGCAGAAGCCACTTCTGTTCCCGATAAAATATCCGCAGAGATTTACAAATGCGATGGCTTCGTTCAGTGGAAAATCCACATGGATCATGCCTTCAATTTTCCGGAGTTCCG
>CAYWTT010000551.1:0-2913 GCA_964461245.1 uncultured Prolixibacteraceae bacterium
AATTGCCGTACAGCAATCATTATCGCCATTTTTTTTATTTGTTTCGTCATGAATATCCTCTGTGTTTGCAAATAAAATCAATGAATCATACCTGAAAACTATTCTTGGTATTTTGATGATATTTATAGGCATATCTATTGTGATTAGCAGTATCTAAAAAAAGATGATAATAAAAATAGATAAACATTTAAATATAAAATTGTTTATAAAGAGGCTGGAACCTGGGATGAGAATCCGGAAGAGTCAAATTAAAACTGTCAGTAGTCGGTTAAACCCCGCCACGAAAAAGCGAATCAAATGCCGCCACTTTGAGAAATAAGCTATAAGGCCTCCGAAAGGAGGCCATATGGCAAGGAGACTCAAAATGGCAGAGATAAACGCGATAGAAGGATTATTACTTAAAGGCTGGTCGCATCGAAAGATAGCGAAGGCAGTGGGAGTTGACCGGGAAACGGTCAGTCGATATTCAAAACTAATGGCAGAGCGATCAAATGCCGCCATTTCGATGACCGGGGCAGAGGCAAACCCGGCCATTTCGCTCACCGGAACAGGGGATTCAAACCCAGCCATTTCGATGACCGGGAAATGGAGTCATAAACAAGGACGAAAAAGCGAATGTGAGGCGTATCGGGAAGTCATCGAAAGAAAGGTGACAGAGGGTCTGACAGCGCAAAGAGTATTTCAGGATTTAAAGGATGAAGAAGGGTTTACAGGGTCCTATTCATCGGTTCAACGATTCATAAAAAATTTAGAAGGCAAACCAGGAGAACTCCCCTTTCGGAGGATGGAAGTATTACCGGGCAAAGAAGCGCAGGTGGATTTTGGAAGCGGATATTGGGTTGTGGAAAATGGGAAAAAGCGGAAAGTTCATATATTCAGAATTGTTCTGTCGCATTCAAGGAAGGGGTACAGCGAAGGGGTATATCATCAGGACACAGAAACCTTTTTACGATGTCTGGAGAACGCGTTTTATGCGTTTGGAGGAGTTCCGGAAACCCTTGTTCCGGATAATCTGAAAGCGGCGGTCACAAAGGCGGACTGGTACGATCCGGAAATAAATCCTAAAATGGCGGCATTTGGGAGGCATTATGGGATGGTGATACTACCCTGTAAGCCGTACAGGCCGGAACACAAGGGGAAGATAGAAAGCGGAATCGGGTATGTCAAAAATAATCCGTTAAAAGGCAAGACGTTTGAAAATCTTGCCGCATTAAATCAATACCTGAGAGAGTGGGAAAAAAAGATAGCGGACAATCGGGTTCACGGAACCACGAAGAGGCAAGTCAGTCAGGTTTTTCACGAGAGTGAAAAAAAAGCCCTGCATCCGCTTCCTGAGGGGCGGTTTCCGGTATACCGGGAAGGCCGGAGGCATGTCCACCGGGACGGTCATGTGGAAGTGGCCAGAAGTTATTATTCGGTTCCACCGGAATATCTGGGGCATCAGGTCTGGGTCCAGTGGGACGCAAGACTCGTTCGAATCTATAACAACAAACTTGAAGAAATCGCTGTTCATGTCAAAACATTGCCGGGCAAATTTCACACCCATTCTTTTCACATCTCAGACAAGAAGATCTCCGGAGTTGAAAGAGGAGCAGAATATCTTTTGTCCAAGATAGCCCGGATAGGGCCGCAGGCCCTTTCCTGGGCTAAAGCCATGATGGAAAAGCGAGGAATAGAAGGAGTCCGAGTCCTTCAGGGACTTTCCTTTCTGGGATCAAGGCATTCTTCGAGCGAAATCAACCGCGCTTGTTCAATCGCGGAAAACAAAGGTTCATTCCATTTAAAAAGCGTCAGAAATCTTATGGAGCAGGATCATTATCAGGAAAAATTTAAATGGGGAAACAAGCATCCTATCATCCGGCCTATGGAGGAATATTCACAGTTTATTGTTGTTAATTTTAATCACAAAGAAAGGGAAGACCATGAATCCGGCTCTCAAATCGAATCTGAAAAAATTGAAACTCTCAGGACTTCTTTCAACTCTGGAAGTCCGATTACAGGAAGCCTCCTCGAATCAACTCTCACACCTGGAATTCCTGGAAATGCTTGTTCAGGATGAAATGGCACTCAGAAACGACCGCGCCATTGAACGAAGAGTCCAGGCGGCCAGATTCCGCGATATCAAACGACTGGAGGATTTTGACTTTTCTTTCAACTCATTCCCCAGAAAAGAAATCATGGAATTTGCCACAGGAGCTTTTGTCCGCGAAAAACAGGACATCCTTTTCCTCGGCCCTCCAGGCGTCGGCAAATCCCATCTCGCCCAGGCTATCGGGCTTCAAATCGCTAAAATGGGCTTTATCGTCCTTTATCGCTCAATCTTTGACGCCTGCAATGAACTCCGTGAAGCTGAAACTTTTCAGGAATCCAAAAAAATGATCCAGCGCTATCTGAAGCCGGATCTCCTGATTATTGATGATATGGGATTGAAAGTGCTGCCCGCCAAGGCGGGCGAGCACTTGTTTGAAATCATTATGCGCAGGTATGAAACCCGCTCAACCATCATGACTTCAAACAGACCTCTGGAAGAATGGGGGAAACTTATCGGTGATGTCCCTACAGCAACAGCCATTTTAGACCGCTTCCTGAGCCGTGCACGACTCATCCAAATCACCGGTAAAAGTTATCGTTTGAAAAATTCTGGTCAAAAATCAAAAAAGGATTAATATTCATTAAAAAGTGGTGGCATTTAACCGCTTTTTCCTGGCTGGGTTTGATTCGATTAATGACAGCATAGAAACCGCTGAACTAGGGACAAAGCCCGGTCAGGACGCCTTGCAATATGTAAAGACTGCATTAAAGGGTGTTCCTTTTGTTGTGGTCAAAAGCCACGGCAGAGACAAGTTCGACCGCTATCTAATGGACGTGTACTACAAACCCAATGAACAAGATCCTTTGAAAGTTCTGGAAGAG
>CAYWTT010000552.1:0-2906 GCA_964461245.1 uncultured Prolixibacteraceae bacterium
CGGTGGTCCGCAGGGATATAATCAAGCACATCGACCAACGCCATGGAATACCAACCCATTGCTCTTCCCCAGACATGAGGAGAACAACCGGTTTCCGGATCGGCCCACTTCTGTGTCTTACTTTCATCCCAACCATGATAGTTGAGCCCCAGAACAGGACTGAAAGTATGCTTATGAACCACGGTAAACTGGCTGATCACATCATTAAAATCATCTTTCTCATTGAAATCACGGGCATACCGGGCATAAAAAGGAGTTCCCATGTACAGTCCGTCAAGCCACATCTGGTTAGTGTAGATTTTCTTATGCCAGAAACCCCCTTCCGAGGTTCGCGGATGCGTTTTCAATTGTTCACGGAGGGTGAAAATCGCTTTTCTGTATCGTTGATCCTTGGTGAGATCAAAGAGGTCAAACAGGAACTTTCCGGAATTTACCCGGTCAATGTTGTATTCATCGATTTTATATCCGGAAATTTCACCCTTTTCGTCAATCAGTTTGTCGGCATACGATTTTGCATACTGGTAATATTTATCATTTCTGGTGGCATTCCAAACCTGGAGCATGGCCTGTGCGATCAATCCCTGGGTATAACTCCAAACAGGCTTTGGATTGAAGTCGACTGTCCATGGTTCAGGAAATTGTTTTATTTCCGAATCAGCCATCCGGATGGCCATCTGCAGTCCGTCGGGCATGGTTTTGGATTTTGCCGGCAGGGTGAACAACGAGGTCAAAAGCAAAGCTGATAAGATGGTGAGCTTTATTCCGGTTTTATTTTTCATTGGTTATATTTCTATCTATGGAACATTCATTTTTGATAAGTTCAGTTAAAGTCCCAGAAAGATCAAGGCAAGTAAAATCGCCAGCAGACCGACTGATATCAGGATAATAATGGCTGATAAACGTTTCAGTTCTTTTGGTTTATTTTCCATGAGGCAGCGGTTTGATTTTTCTATGGTAAAGTTAACCTGAAGATCAAAAAGTGCAGGAAACAGGTTTCCCAGGATACAGGGCAAATTGTCCCGGGAGGGGTTGTTCTTCCCATTTTGCGGGTAAATTTTTCCCAAGACTGAATTTTTTACTCTTGTTGTCAGCGGAGGGCGGAGCATAAAGCGTAAAGCGGAGAGCGTATAGCTGAAAGCGTAGAACGATAAGATAAAAGACTAAAGTAAAAAGACAAAAGCACAGGTCTCGATTTACACTTTTCTCTGTGTGTCTCAGTGTAAATTAACAACTTATTGTTACACAGAGGTTCATAGAGAGTTGCACAGAGTTTAAAATTGCTTATATTAATTTCTTGAATAGCCTTGAACCATTCTGAACTATTTTGAACATCTCTATACCCTGAGATGAACAGACGGAATGCCCCTGTCAATCTGATTCTCCACCGACATATGCCGTAGCACTCATCCCGAATTTCTGTCTGAAGCATTTCCGAAAATGGGAAAGATCCCTGAAGCCCACGGCATAGGCGATTTCCGAAACGTTCTGTTTGTTTTGACGGAGCAGTTGTGCCGCCCTTTTTAGTCGGATATCCCTTACAAACTCCTTAACCGTCATATCGGTAAGCGCATTCAGTTTGCGATAGAGTTGCATTCTGCTCACGCCTGCTTCCGAGGCAAATTTCTCAATATCCAGATCTGGATCGGCGATGTTGTTCTCCACGATCTCTATCGCTTTTCTGAGGAATCTTTCATCGGGCGGACTGATCAAAATGTTCTTGGGTTGCAGGAGGACTTCTCCCGAGTATTTTTCTTTTAGTGACTGCCGGATAGCGAGGATGTTCTCGATTTTGGTCTGAAGAATGGTGAGATCAAAGGGTTTGGTGATGTAATCATCGGCACCGGCCGTTAATCCTTCCATTTCATGTTCCTTGGATGCCAATGCCGTAAGCAGGACAACCGGGATATGGGATGTGCGTTCGTCATTTTTCAACCGTTTCAGTAATTCATATCCGTCGAGACGAGGCATCAGTACATCACAAAGAATGATATCCGGAACCGATTTCAGCGCAAGCTCCCATCCCCGGATACCGTCAGGGGCTTCCAGTACCCGGTACATCGAATCGAAATGATGACGGATAAACAACCTTACATCGGCGTTATCTTCCACAATCAGCATGATCTTATCCTGGAAAGTTTCCTGGGTTTCCTGAGTTTCCTGGATTGTACTGCCGTTTTCGGTCTTTTCCGACACTTTCTGCACCGGGATCTCCCGCTTTTCGGCACGGCTTTCCAGTAGCGGAATCCGTATGGTGAATTTGGATCCCTGTCCCGGCTTGCTGGTTACAAAGATATTGCCGCTGTGCAGTCTGACCAGTTCTTTCACCAAAGCCAGTCCGATACCGGTTCCCTGGAGTTCCGTCTTTTCGCCCGACTGAAAGAAGCGGTAAAAGATTTTATCCAGGTGAGAAGGGGAGATACCCCGTCCTGAATCCTTCACCGAAATTTCAATATTCCCTTTTTCCCCTTCGGGATCAAACTGCTTGTTGTCGGCGGTTTCAAAAACCAGGGACAGGTTGACGCTGATCTTTCCTCCTTTATCCGTGAATTTGAACGCGTTGGAGAGGAGGTTGCTCATGATTTTTTCAATCTTGTCAGGGTCAAATCTGCAATAAACCTTATCTGCCAATGAGTTGAAATGGTAATCGATCTCTTTTTCCCTGGCCAGGTGATCGAATTGTGCTTTTATACCCTGTACAAAACTGACCAGTTCCCCGTCAGAGAGTTCAATCTTCAGGTTACCGGTTTCCAGTTTTCTGAAATCCAGGATCTGATTGATAAGCTGATTTAACTGTCTGGCATTCCGGAGCATAATCTCCAGCAAGGGTTGGACCTGGGATTCGGGTACCTGTTTATTTCTCATTTTTTCAAGTGGGCCCAGAATCAGGGTAAGCGGCGTACGTATCT
>CAYWTT010000553.1:0-2901 GCA_964461245.1 uncultured Prolixibacteraceae bacterium
TCTTTGGCCATCTCCTCCCGGATGAAGGAAAAGATTTCAGGACCAAGGAGAGGAAGGATCCGGCTGTTTTCCACAAGGGCCATATGGGGACGGAGCCTCAGAAATGTAAGCCTGGAGGAAGCAATAAAGCAGATCTCGTTGAAAATGCGGGCCGTGGGGATAAAGGATTGCCGCAGCACCGTCCAGTTGGGCGAAGCTTTGAACTCCGGGAAATGGGCAATATTCTCCTCCAGGAAAACCAGGATATCATCCAGCCCGTTGAATCCCGTCATCCGGAAATACTCCTTCAGGTTATCCTCCTGGTATTTGAAAAGGGATTTTACCCGGTCGGTCTCCATCCGGGAGAATCCCATATCGGATACCGATACATTGAGGAAATCAAATCCCAGGAAGAATCCCAGGTGCACAAGGGAATACTGCACTTTTGAAAGCAGTGTCTTCATCGATTGCTGCACGGCGGTCAGCTCACCTTCGGGCGGATTCTCATAGAACGAATCAAGCCCCTGATACAGGTTGTTTCCCAGGACGGGGATGATAAAACCATTTTCGGCGTTCTGCAAGTGCGGCCTCAAACGCAGGAAGTCATTGCCGGCACCTACCGGCAGCACGGAGCGGATATCACTGAGGGTATTGATCAGCATGGTGATGTTTGAATTTATTGAATTGCAAGTTAAAGTCAGGACATGGTTTTGGAAGTGCCCGCACCCGAATCCAGGGTAGTCAGGATGGTATTGCGGAACCGGAGTTCGATATCGTCGGCCACCCCGTTAAAACGAAGGAATGTTTCCAGCGGATCCAGGATATTCTGGCGGTCCACCCAGGCATTGGCGATATTGACCAGGAATGCTTCCCGGATATTGGATCCTCCCTGGTTACCGGCATAGGTACCCCCGGGCATCCCTGCCCCCAGCACGTTGGGATTGATCATCAGCGCAAAAAGGATTTCAGAATTGGCAGCCGCGGAGGTCACCAGGTTCTGTTCGTTTCCCAGCTTGTTCTCCAGTGGTTTAATGATCCATTGTTCTTCGGTCTTCCCGTTGGAGGGATTAATCTCAAAGAAGGTGAATATTGCCTTATTGGCGTTCTCGGGAGCGCAAAGGTTGGCCTCGATGGCATCCAGGTAGGATTCTATTGCCTGCTGCCGCAGGGTGACATCCTTGAATTCCTCCCTCGGGAACCGCTTATCCCAGAAAGCATACGGGATCTGCACGTGCCATTTCCAGGAGATCTGGTTCTCGTATGCCTTCCTGAGGAAAGCCGGCACAGACAAAGCCACATCCAGCCATCCGGCCAGGTAAGCGCTCCACCACAGCGGAGAAGAATAGTATTCGTTGTTTGACCAGGAATCCCGGACCACATAGATAAAACTTCGTCCCTTCATCTTCCCCTCAAGCCGGAATCGCTGCAATGCCGATGAAGGGTCGTATTCGTCCAGCACATCCACCGCCTGGAATTCCCCAGTGGAAGGCGTATCGGGCCATTTCCCGGAAACAAAGCATTTTGAAACCAAACCGGAAGCAGAAGCCACAGACAACCGGCAATATCGTGCGTTTATGGTATTGATCCCCGACAGGGCAGCCGCATCCGAACCAGGAATCAGTTGCACAAAGGAAACTCCGAACTTCAGGTAGTCACGCAGCGCCTTTTCCAGGTACCGCCTGACCATCCGGGAGTTTACGAACCGCCGGATATTCTGATCAGGCACCATCTCCAGCTGTTCATTTCCACGGTCGTCATATCCCGTCACCCGCACAGGATAGATACCCTGACCCAGTGTGAAATTGCGGATAAACTTCAACCCGGTATTCAGCACCCCGATCTTTGAGATCAGTGCATCGGAGGTATCCGGGAACCGGTTACCCGTTCCCCAGTCCGCCACTTCAAAGGATTCCACGGTTGTTTTATCCTGATCCGGATCAACCGGCAGAAGAACCTTCAATGGTTTATCAACCGCACCGGAAGATGAAGAACCGGAACCGGAACCAGAACCAGAAAAAACAGTTCCACTCTTCCCGTAGGATGGCGTACCGGTGGTCTGGAAGAAATGGCGCGAACCGAATCCCAGCAACGGAACACCAAGGGTATTAAACAAAACATCAGCCATATTCAGAGGATAACTTTTAAACCATTCCATTCCACCAGTGAATCGATATCCACGGCCACAATATGGCCGCACTGGCAAAGCGAAGCATCCACCGGCATCACTCCCCGCATCCGGTTGCCTGCAACATGGAAAGGCAGCCCCGCAGCCACTCCCCGGGGAATAAAGCAGAGTTCCCCGTTTTTCTTCACAAACTTCACGGAAAAAGTAACCTGCCGACCTGCAGGCGTCTCTTTCACATCATACTCTCGCAAAGCAAGATTCCGGCGAATGGTAGTGGACATATACCTTTAGCTTTTTGAAAGCCAAAGTATCTCAAGGAACAATAAGAAAAAGGACAAGAATAAGACTTTAGGAATGCTATAATCAATACAGAAACGAAGAAGTGAATAATTGTAACAATAATAAAATAAACAATTCACTCAGCTATTTCCTGTAAGCACACACAACCAAGATATCAATGTTTCAACAACCCAGGTTTCTACCTCATTCCTGGGGAACATAATCCATTCCCGACATTAGTAAACAAAAAAACACAAAAAATTCTTGCAAAAGTGAAAATATTATGATAAGATTGCTACCTGTTTAGATTAATGAAACCAAAACACTATGATGAATAAAAATCAACACCGGTTTTATTCAGGAATAGATGGTCCTTAAAAGCCTTAGAACCACCCAACAGCACAAGCATGTCCCGAATAATCCATTTATCCCAGAAATGCGATTGAAGACATTAACCTGAAATAAAGGCTAAATTTAAGCGGGGGTACAGAGAAAGGAATAAATATGTTAACTTTGGA
>CAYWTT010000554.1:0-2894 GCA_964461245.1 uncultured Prolixibacteraceae bacterium
ATAATCCGTCCAACAGCACTTGCAAACAGGGAAGATTCCCGGGTTGAGGTAACCGTCGAAGGGACTCATGCTGATGAAAAGCTGGAGATCGGTATTGGTTTAACACGATTGCCTGATGAGGTTTATTTTGCAGATGCTCTGAATGGGATCATGGGAAGCTGGGGACTCCAAAAACCTGAAATAGGCCGGATAGGGATGGGAGTAATATTCCCTTCAAACCATTTTATCCGGTTCGATGAGCAACCTGCAGAACATCGGGTGGTTTTACGTTGTGAAGCAGGGAAACCTTTGACGTATTACATACAAAGCAGGTGGTTAAAGGGTCTTCGTTTCAGCTGTTGCCCTTCAGCTCAGGATTGGGGAGACGTTTTAAGGTTAAAGGCAAAACAAATAGCTACCGGTCAATAACAACTTATCATGTTGTTTAGATTCATGTGCTTAATTGTTATAAAATGAGTTTAGCGGGTTCATTTCTGTCCTTGGTTATGATTTTTGCCGGGCTTTCAGTTTCAGCACAAATCAAGATCTATGTGGAGACAGATCTTGAAGGAGTTAGTGGTGTATATAAATTTGAACAAACGCGCTCAAAAGATACACCGTTGAATATTCAGGCATGCGAATATTTTATGGGAGACCTTGCCGCTGTTGTGCGTGGTCTTCGTGACGGGGGTGCCACGGAAATTATCGTTGTGGATGGACATGGGTCTCAGGCTATACTTCCTCATTTGATGGAATCGGGTGCTAAATATGTCACGGGTAAGCCTAAAACCTTAACTGAAGGTTGGGGAATAGACAGTACATTTTCAGGCCTTGTCATGTTTGGATATCATGCCATGATGGGAACTCCTGACGGAGTACTTTGCCATACGCAGGATTCAAGAGCAGAGAATAGGTATTGGTACAATGAGGTGGAATCAGGAGAACTGGTGCAAGGCGTTTCAAGGGCAGGATTAGCTGGAGTTCCTCTTATCATGGTAACAGGAGATGTGGCGACTTGCCGGGAAGCAAATAAATTCTTTGGCGATGAAATTGTCACCGTTGCCACCAAGCAAGGCATTTCACGTGAAGCGGCTGTGTTATTTCCATTCGAAGAAACCAGGAAGGCTCTTTATGAAGGGGCAAAAAAGGCGGTAACAAAAATTGCTGATTGTAAACCCTATGTGCTGAAATTGCCGGTAAATTGCAGGTTAGAGTATTACGATCTTAATTCATCATCGTCAGAGCCTGGAAAAATTATAAAAACCTGGATTTCACCTGATGGGAAAAAGCTTTTAGGACCGTAATTATTTTGGTATATTGCTATGTGAAAGTAAAAATAATAAAACTGCGGAACTTAAAAATGATCTGAAACATGAAACTGTTTAATAAAAATTATTCACGCCGGGAGTTTGTAAAAACAAATCTGATTGTTGGAGCAGGCACTTTTATGGCAGCTGGAATGGGTAACCCAATAATAGCCAATTGCGCATCCAAAACCACTTCTCCTGCCATTTTGGGAGGAGATCCTTTGATCACCACTCATGACTGGCCTTCATGGCCACAATGGAATAGCGATACCGATGAAAAGAGGTTATTGGAAGTTATGCGAAGTGGGGTTTGGTCGAGAGATAAGATAACAGAAGAATTTGAAAAGAGATGGGCTCAGATGATGGGTTCAAAAAGATGTCTTGCTGTTGTCAACGGCACCAATGCCCTTAACACCTCACTGGCTCAGCTGGAGATTGGCTGGGGAGATGAAGTTTTAGTGACGCCCTATACATTTATCGCCTCGGTTTCATGCATCTTATTTAACGGAGCCATTCCTGTTTTTGTAGATGTTGACCCGAAGACCTTCCAAATGGACCCATCCAAAATAGAAGAGAAAATCACACCATTTACAAAAGCGATTTTACCCGTTCATATTCTTGGCCTTCCATGTGACATGGAAAGAATAATGGGGATTGCCAGAAAGCATAATCTTTTGGTTGTCGAAGACTCCTGTCAGGCATGGTTAGCCGAAATAAACGGGAAAAAAGTTGGAACATTCGGAAATGCAGGCTGTTTCAGTTTTCAAACTTCGAAGAATATGCCCATCGGAGAAGGCGGCGCAATAATCAGTGATGACGATGAACTGATGGATCGGTGTTTCTCTTTTCACAATTATGGCAATCCATACGGATCAACCGCCGGTCAAATAGGCGCCGGTACGGTTATGATTGGTACAAAACTGCGGATAACTGAGTATCAGGCTGCAATCGGCCTGGCTCAGCTTGAACGGTTAGATAAACAAACAACGGTAAGAAACGAAAATGCAGCCTTTTTGAAATCGTTGATAGGGAAAATTCCTGGAATCGTCCCTTATGAATTATATGAAAACGTGACAAAAGCAGCTTTTCATTTATTCCCGTTCTTATATCAGAAAGAAGACTTTAAAGATTTACCAAAAAATAAGTTTCTGGAGGCACTGCGTGCTGAGGGCGTTCCCTGTTCAGGTGGTTATACTGAACTTAATAAGATGCCTTTCCTGAAAAATGCATTTGAAAGTAAATACTACCGTAAGTTTTATCCTGAAGAACGTCTGGATTATGAAAAATATATGAATGAAAACATGTGTCCGTTAAATGAAAAACTATGTAATGAGCAAGCCATCTGGATTCCTCAAAACATATTGCTTGGTTCAAAATCAGACATGAAAAATATTGCCTTCGCCATTGAAAAGGTGTTCAATAATGCGGAACAAATTAAAAACAAATAATCATGAAGAGAGTCATTCTGTTTTTCTTTCTATTTCTGTTGTTTCAGTTTTCCATAGAGTCTCTTCAAGGGATGAATGGTGGTCAGAATGCCACAAAAGCAGAAGGTTTGAAAATTTCCACCTTTGATATGGATATTACGCCTCCTATTGGATATAAAAT
>CAYWTT010000555.1:0-2886 GCA_964461245.1 uncultured Prolixibacteraceae bacterium
CTTTAAGCGGGAACCAGAGTCCCTTGATTATTGTGGATGAAATTATTTACAGCGGAAGGTTGGGTGATTTAAATCCAAGCGACATTAAATCGGTCGAAGTGCTTAAAGACGCCAGCAGCAAAGCCATTTACGGATCACAGGCAGCCAACGGGGTTATCCTGATCACCACGCAAAGCGGGAAAAAGACCGGGAAAACAGTTTGCACCTATTCGGGATCCGTATCTGTACAAACCCCGACTATTAATGCCCGGCTTTTAAACAGGGAAGAAACACTGGAAAAAGTGAAAGGAATTTATTACAAAAAGGCTTATCTGGCCCCTGATTATACCCAGGCGAATCCGGCCTGGACCTGGGGACAATCCGAACTGGTGCCCAACCTGCTGGCAGGAATTGAAAGCGGAAATGATTTTGACTGGTGGAATGAGCTGACCTCTCCCGGATTGATTGAAGATCATGTTCTCAGTTTAAGTGGCGGTGCCGAAAATACCACTTATTACATATCGGGAGGATACACCAAAGTGGATGGGTTTATTGTGAATGACAATTACAAAAGATACACTACCCGGGTAAACATCCAGAACGACTTCAAAAAATGGCTGACCGTTGGGATCAATGCATTTGGATCATTCACCGATTTTTCGGGAGAGTGCCCTACTTACACCAATATCATTCTGACTACCCCCTTGGTAACGCCGTACGATGAAAACGGAAATCTGGTTGTCTATCCCAAGGGAGCGAGCACGACTCATCTCAATCCGTTTTTGGATGTGCAGTCTGAGGACAAGGATCTCAGAAACAGGATCTCAGGGATTTTCTTTGCCAATGTAAAGATACCTAAGGTTAAAGGACTGGTGTACCGGATCAATTACAATCATTCATTGGATTGGACCAATTTCGGGAATAGTAATCCATACAAGGCCAGTCAGACCGGACTTGCCTTAAAAACCCATTCTACAAGGCATGAGTCAACCCTTGACAACATTCTGACCTATGAAAGACAATGGAGTGATCATCGTTTTAAAGCTACCATGGTTTACGGATACCGGAAAGCTGATTACAGCTATACGAAAGCCGAAGGGGAAAATATAGCCAATCTGAGCCTTTCCTATAACAGTTTGCAACAGGCCATCACTCAAAGGATCTTATCCAGTGCATTGGATGAAAGTTCACTTTACCAGATGGTCAGGGCGAACTATAATTATAAGGACAGATATCTGGTAACAGGAACATGGAGACGTGACGGCTTCAGCGGATTTGCCAAAAACAATAAATTTGGGATCTTCCCTTCTGCCGCTGTGGGTTGGACCATATCGAACGAGCCATTTTTCAAGATTCCGCAAATCAATTATTTAAAACTCCGGGCTAGTTACGGGGAAAACGGGAACCAGGTTGCCCGTTACAGTTCGATCGCAAAGGTTTCTGCCATCGATGATTTTAAATATGTTTTTGGTGACGGGGCTACCACCGCTACAGGTCAGGCAATTACTGCACTTTCCAACAATGACCTTTCCTGGGAAAAGACAGTAGGACTGAATTTCGGATTTGATTTCGGAATAATAAATGATAAAATAAAAGGAAATGTAGAATATTACCGGACCACCACCAAAGATCTCTTATGGAATATGGTTATCCCGGAAGTCACGGGGTTTTCTTCCATAACGACCAATGTCGGCAAAGTGGCCAATTCCGGTCTTGAATTTGCCATCCAAGCCTATCCCATTCAGAAAAAGGATTTCAGCTGGGATTTTGATATAAGTTTTTCGACCAATAAAAATAAGATTGTCCATTTGCTCGGTACCGACAACAACAAAGATGGTAAAGAGGATGATCTGGTCTCCAGTGGTTTGTTTATCGGAAAATCCATTGGAGCAATCTACTCCTATGAGATCGACGGCATTTATCAGATTACGGACCAGATTCCCACGGGTTATTTCCCCGGGAACTACAGGATCGTTAATCAGAATCCTGATGTGGACAATAAAATATCTGCCGATTATGACCGGATATTTTTAGGGAGGTCCGAGCCGGCCTACATGATGGGGATCCAAAATGCTTTACGCTACAAGCGTTTTACCCTGCGGTTTTTCATTAATTCCATTCAGGGAGGGAAGGATGGTTATCTGGGCAGCCAGAACACCTACGACCTGACACTGGGATCAACAGGAAATTTTGCGAATGCCAACTGTTTTAACTATTACGATTTCTGGTCAGTGACCAATCCCGGTGCCCGATATTCGGTCAACTACCAGGCTCCGCAAATCAGTGCTACAAGGTATAGTTCCAGAAGCTTTGTCAGATTGCAGGATATTTCCCTGGCCTATCAGGTGAGCAATTCACTTGTCCAAAAAATTGGTTTTGAGAAGGTTAAGTTATATATCAGTGGAAAGAATCTCCTGACCTTAACCAATTGGGACGGATGGGATCCGGAAACAAACCAGGGAATCGGAAGCACTTCGCCCTTTCCTGTGATGAAATCCTATAATCTTGGAGTTGATATTTCATTTTAATGAAGAACTGAAAAAACTACGATTATGAAAAAAACATTTAAATACGGAATAATGAGTTTGCTCTTCTTATTATGTTTTTCCTGCAATGAGAAGGAATTTCTGGAAGAGATACCACTCGACTTTTACAGTCCGGAGAATTCTTATATTACCAAGAAAGATTTTGAAAGTGCGATTACCGAGCTATATAGCAGGGTGCGTTATTGTGCTTATCAGAGCCAGAGTTCGTCAGGTTCGTACCCCTACTGGACCAGCACGGATATTGCCCAGGATGGCAGGGGGCAACTCAATGCGGCTGCCCGTTTCGGCGGTCACTCCGTCTTCCTGGTACCTACCAACAGCATTGTTACGGCCCACTGGAATTCATGGTATAAACTGATTG
>CAYWTT010000556.1:0-2876 GCA_964461245.1 uncultured Prolixibacteraceae bacterium
GTCTTAAAATGTATAACAAACATTTTTCTTTAGACAGAGTTCATTTTACGCCCTCGTTGTAATACAATTGTGTGCTGGGTGTTATTGATTTTCTGTTACTATTTTGAATTTTTAAAAGCTTTTAGACCTGCAAATTGTGCTGACTTACCTAATTCATTTTCAATCCTAATAAGTTGATTAAACTTTTCTATCCGCTCACCACGACAACCGCTTCCAGTCTTTAGATGTCCTGCGTTAATTCCAACGGTCAAGTCAGCTATAAAACTATCAACCGTTTCACCGCTTCTGTGAGATACAAAACAATTGTATGAATTTTTATATGCGAGCTCAATTGTTTCTAATGTCTCAGTTACCGTACCAATTTGATTCAACTTAATTAAAATAGAATTTGCAACTCCTTTATTTATGCCTTCTAATAATATTGATTTATTAGTGCAGAATAAATCATCGCCAACAATTTCAATTTTATTGCCCATAACATCAGTAAGGTTTTTCCAACCTTCCCAGTCATTTTCGGCCATGCCGTCTTCTAACAATACAATTGGGAATTGATTAACCCAACTTTCCCAAAGTTTTACCATTTCATCACTGGAAACCAATTTCTGTGAACTTTTGAAGAATTTATATTTTCCATTTTCCCACATTTCACTGGAGGCAGGGTCAAGACATATACTCACATCTATTCCTGGCTTATAACCAGCTTTTGTAATACCTTCTAATATCATTTCAACAGCTTGTTCATTGGATTTTAAGTCGGGAGCAAACCCTCCCTCATCACCAACTCCTGTGCTAAATCCTTTAGACTTTAAGACTGATTTCAAGGCATGAAAAACTTCTTCTCCCATCCGGATTGACTCTGTAAAGGATGAAGCATTATGAGGAGCAATCATAAACTCTTGAAAATCGACTGTGTTATCTGCGTGTTTGCCACCGTTAATGACATTCATACATGGAACAGGCATTAAATGAGCATTGCTTCCTCCTAAATATTGATACAATGGTATACGTGAACTCATAGCTTTAGCTCTGGCAAAGGCCATTGAAACACCCAGTATTGCATTAGCTCCTAATTTTGATTTGTTGCTGGTTCCATCAAGTTCAATCAGAAAATAATCAAGGTCTCTTTGACTGTTAAAACACTTACTATCAAATGATTTTGCAATTATTGAATTGACGTTATCTACTGCTTTTAAAACGCCTTTCCCTCCATAACGCTTTATGTCACCATCTCTTAGTTCAGTTGCTTCTCTTTCTCCTGTTGATGCGCCACTTGGAACCATTGCTCGAGAAGTAGTTCCATCTTCAAGGATTATATTAACCTCAACTGTTGGGTTTCCCCTCGAATCGAGAATTTCGATTGCGTTAACATATTGAATTTTCATAATTCATGTCCCCCATATTTTAAGAATGTAATACAGCTAAGTTACAATATTTTTGCAAGTGTTTTATTTTTTCCTTCACCTTGCACCTAACGAATTTGTATAATCACTTGCTTTTATTTTTCATTTTTCTTGGGTAAAGGTGTGTTTACCGTTCCAAATCAGGCATGTAAAAACAAGTGTCAACTATCATTCAGGTTAATGTCTTTATTCGGGTTTCTAAAATGAAGGGATTATCCGGGACATATTGTGCTGTGGGGTGGTTCTAAAACTTTTAAGGACCATCTATTTCTGAAGTTGATTTTTATTCATCATTGTGTCTTGGTTTCATTAATCAAAACGGAGGAGTAATTTTATCATAATTATTTATTTTTCCAAGAAATTTTCGTGATTTTTATGCACTTACGCAGGGAATGGGCTAACCGGCTTCCTTACACTTCCCGGGCTGGATACTCAGATTGCCTCTGGTTGTTTGGTTGCATTCGGGCAGATAGCAGAATCCGGCCGGGAGGATGCCCTTCAGCAGGGATATCACCGCCATTCTTACCTCTGAATGCACTTCCGGATAGCCTGGGGAATCCCAGAATGCCACAGGGTGTGACTTACAAAAGAATACTTGTATCTTTGCAGCATGAAAAATGCCTTTGAAGAGCTGAAAGTAGCCAAATCGCTCCTGAAAGCGTTGGATGAAATCGGTTTTGCCAAACCGACGCCTGTGCAGGAGCTGGCAATCCCGGTGATCAACTCTGGGGTTAATGTGGTGGCGGTTGCCCAGACAGGCACCGGGAAAACGGCAGCGTATCTGCTGCCCTTGCTCACCCGCCTGGTGAAGGCCGAAGGAACGGAGCCCCGCTGCATTGTGCTGGTGCCTACCCGGGAACTCTCGGTTCAGGTGGGGGAAGACATCGCAGAGCTCACGGTCTTTTCCGATCTCCGGTATGCTGCCGTTTACGGGGGTATTGGCTGGACCAAACATGCCGAACTGGTGGCTCCCGGTGTCGATATTCTGGTGGCTACCCCCGGCCGGCTATGGGATCTTTACCAGGCCAATGCCCTGTCGCTGCGTAGGGTGAAGTTCCTGGTGATCGACGAAGCCGACCGGATGCTCGATATGGGCTTCCTTCCCCAGCTCCGGCAGTTGTTTGAAATCATCCCTGTCAAACGGCAAAACCTGTTGTTCAGCGCCACTTTCCCGGAAAAGGTGGAAAAGATGGCCGAGGAGTTCATGGATTTCTTTGAAAAAGTGGAAGTGGCCCCTTCGGCTACTCCTGTGGAACAGGTAAACCAGACGGTTTACCATGTGCCGAATTTGTCACCAAGCTGAACCTGATCCGCTACTTACTTCAGGATGAAGAGACCTTTAACCGGGTGATCCTGTTTGTAAAGACCAAGGAGACTGCAGAGCAGGTTTTTAAGGTGATCCGGCGCAAAACTGAAGGGGAAAAGCGGATCATGCACTCCAACAAGGGACAGACCAGCAGGTTGAATACCATACAG
>CAYWTT010000557.1:0-2871 GCA_964461245.1 uncultured Prolixibacteraceae bacterium
ATGGATGGTTCAGCCCGCACAACTGAATCCCGTGTTTCTCACAATTACGGGTCAGCGTTTCCACCTGGTGGCGGGACAATTCATCACGGATGGTCAGGTGTTGTTCCACTGTCGGAACATTGTGGTCGGGGGTAGCAATGGTTTTATCGGGACGGAAGACTTTCAGCCCCCGGCTTTCAAGCCCGAGAAAGGCTACCGGACTGGTCACCTCATGGATCAGATGGCGGTCAATATAAAGGACATCCGGACCTCCCTCCAACCGATTCACCCGGTGTTGGTCCCATATCTTGTCAAATAGTGTAGATCCCATATTCGTTTTTTCTTATTAACTTATTCGCTGTATGTTTTAACTTCAATAACGCGCTAAAGCGGACGCCCGTCAGTTTAAAGTTCCTGGGTCCATGGTCCGGATAACCGAAATCCGATAACCGATAGCCTCTTTTCTCATTGCATAGGCAGCTTATTCAGTGCATCGAGGAAAGCTTCGACCGAAGCGGTGATGATGTCGGTATTGGCCCCAAAACCGTGATAGATGTTTTTTTCATATTCCACCTGCATGTGTACTTTCCCCACATCGTCACTTCCGCGGGTAATGGCCTGGATCAGGAATTCATCCAATACTACCTGCCGGTGGATAATTTGTTTTACGGCATTGATGGCTGCATCAACGGGCCCATTACCGGAAGAGGTGGCATTGAACTTTTCACCGGCGATATCCAGCCTGATGGTAGCGGTCGGGACCAGTGTTTTCCCGGCCACCACCTGCAGGAAGTCGAGCTTGATCCGTTTTTCCTGGCGGGTGGCATCTCCGACCAGCAAGGCAATGTCTCCGTCACGGATCTCCTTTTTCTTGTCTGCAAGTTTAAGGAACTCTTCATACACGGTATCCAATTTCTCTTTATCGAGTTTGAAACCGAGGAGTTCGAGCCGGTGAGCCAGTGCGGCACGTCCGCTGCGGGCGGTTAAAAGAATGGATGATTCATTGATTCCCACATCTTTGGGATCCATGATCTCATAGTTTTCCCTGTTTTTAAGCACACCGTCCTGGTGGATTCCCGAAGAATGGGCAAAAGCATTCCGGCCTACGATGGCTTTATTGGGTTGCACCGGCATGTTCATGAGATTGGAGACCAGCCGGCTGGTCCGGTAGATATTCTGAGTACGCACGTTGGTATCAATATTCAGCACTTTTTGCCGGCTTTTCAGGATCATGACCACCTCTTCCAGTGAGGTGTTTCCGGCCCTTTCTCCGATACCGTTGATAGTCACTTCGGCCTGGCGGGCGCCATTCATGATCCCCGCAATGGTATTGGCGGTGGCCATACCCAGATCATTGTGGCAATGGGTGGAGATGATCACCTTGTCGATTCCTTTCACATTATCGACCAGGTATTTTATCTTTTCACCGAATTCACCAGGAAGGCAATAACCCGTAGTATCGGGTATGTTGACTACCGTGGCCCCTGCTTTGATCACCGCTTCAATCACCCGGGCCAGGTATTCGTTATCGGACCTGCCGGCATCCTCGGCATAAAACTCCACATCCTCCACATACCTCCTGGCATATTTGACAGCCTCCACTGCCCTTGACAGGATCTCTTCAGGATTGGAATTCAACTTATAATGAATGTGATAGTAAGAGGTTCCTATACCGGTGTGAATCCGCCCCCTTTTCGCATATTTCAGCGCTTCGGCCGCCACATCGATATCCTTCTGAACGGCCCGGGTCAGGGCACAGATGACAGGCCAGGTCACAGACTTGGAGATTTCCACCACCGATTCAAAATCGCCCGGACTGGAAATGGGAAAACCCGCTTCGATAATATCAACCCCCAGCTCTTCCAGCGCCCTGGCCACCTCAATTTTTTCTATGGTGTTCAGCTGGCACCCGGGAACCTGCTCTCCATCCCGGAGGGTCGTGTCGAAAATGAATAACCTTTCACTCATGGTATTTACTTTTTGATAATAAACCGAAAGGCCATCCTCTGTTCTGAGAATGGCCTTTCTTTTTTCAATAATTGGATTTATTCCTGCATACCATTCTCACTTCTTCATCCAGAGGATTAGAATAGCAATTAAGCTGAGAATAATTATGCCGGACAAGTTTTTCATTTTACTTCTTCTTACATTTTCATGCAAATATGGGTTATTATTTTTAAATTGAAAGTAAAAAACAGCTTTTTTTTTCAATTTATTTCACAATTTCCAACCATTGTCCCATAAATGGATAGAAAATGATTAAAGATTACTCTCCAGGTCTCAGCTTCCGGACTGCAGCACCGGCCTGCCAGAGTTCCGAATCGTGCATTTCCTTCAGTTCAGCGTTCAGGCTGTCACGGTAGTTGATTGCGCTGGTGGAATCAAGCACCCGTTTGGTTTCCTTACCTGTTTTGACACTTTCATAAAGAGCGGAAAACACAGGGAGGGTTGCCTCACGGAACTTATGCCTCCAGTCGAGTGCTCCACGTTGTGCTGTGGCGCTGCAGTGTGCATACATCCAATCCATCCCGTTCTGGTCCACCAACCGGATAAGGCTCTGGGTCAGCTCTTCCACCGTTTCATTGAAAGCTTCGGAAGGAGTATGACCGTTTTCGCGCAACACTTTATACTGTGCTTCAATGATTCCTGCCAGGGCTCCCATCAGGACACCCCTTTCTCCCGTTAGGTCAGAGTATACTTCATTTTCAAAGGTGGTGGGGAACATATATCCCGAACCGATGGCAATCCCAATGGCCAGGGTACGGTCCATGGCCCTTCCGGTATAATCCTGGAATACCGCAAAACTGGAATTGATCCCGTGTCCTGCCAGGAAGTTGGTTCTGACACTGGCTCCCGATCCCTTGGGTGCGACCAGGATAACATCCACGTTGG
>CAYWTT010000558.1:0-2854 GCA_964461245.1 uncultured Prolixibacteraceae bacterium
GATAGTCTGTTTTCTGGGAAAGCTGGATCGGATATCCGTTTTTAAGCTTCGTTTTTATCCGGCTGCTGCCGTATAAATTGACCCAAATCCCTTCCGGGGAAACCGACCAGGCATAGCCTGACACTTCGGCAAGTGTTCTGGTTGTATTGGGGGGACAGCAATTCGACAGGGCAATATACTCCTCACGTTCCTTTTTCCATCGCATGGTATAGGGAAAATCTTTATCGACCCGCAAAGGATTGGTGTAGAAAAACCTTTTGCCATCGAGGCTGATCCCGGCCAGGATGCTGTTATACAGGCTTTGTTCCATGATGTCGGCATATTTTGCCTCTCCGGTTACCAGCAGCATCCGGTAATTCCAGAGCAGATTCCCTATGTTGGCACACGATTCATTATAGGCAGTGATGTTGGGCAGTTGAAAATCGCGGCCATACGATTGATGGGTTTTTTGTATTTCAGAGGGATTGTATGAAGTTCCGTCAGGGGAAACCCCGTCGTAGAGTGCGCCGCATGCGCCGGTGATATACAATTTGTGGCGTGTCACATCATTCCAGATCAGGTTAAGTACCCGCCACAGCGAGGTGTCACCCGTTTCAGCATAAACATCGGCAACTCCGGCATAAAGATAGTTGGCCCTGACGGCATGTCCCATCGCTTTGTCCTGCTGTCTGAAAGGAATCCTGTCCTGGTTATCATCCGTCCCATTTTCCACGAGACCACGAATATCGATCAGGTTCTTCGCCAGGTTCCGGTAGCGTGGATTTCGTGTGGTGCGGTACATTTCAACCACTCCCATATAATGCGACGGGCAAATGGCATTCCGGGCCAATTCGGGAGAAGCACGTTCGTAAAACCGGCAAAGGTAATCGGTGGCCCTGATGGCGATTTCAAGCAGTGACCGTTTGCCCGTTGCCCGGAAATGAATGCAGGCTGCGGTCATCAGGTGTCCAAGATTATAGGATTCAAAATTGAGCCGTTCCCTGAATTCTGTGCTTGCACCGGCTTTGTTTTGTTCAATGATGACCGGGGTATGGATATATCCGTCGTCGCGCTGGGCTTTTCCAATCACCGTAATGATCCGGTCCATAAGCGAATCCAACTTTCTGTCCTGGGTTATGGCATAGGTGGCTGCGATGGCTTCGAGTACTTTATAGGTGTCCCCGTCGTGAAAAGGCGGCCCTGAATGTTCTCCTGTTACCATTCGGGCAGCAATTTCATAATTCCGGAACGCATGACTGATTTCCGGAGATTCATATATATGCCAGATATGCGGTAGCGTGGTTTTACTGCACACCTCAAACCGTTCGGCCCAGAAACCCCCGGTCCAGGTGACCCCGTCCATGTCTGGTCCATATAACCGCGCATAAGCACTTTCGCTTGTATTTACCATTGATTTTTCCTGGGCAGTAACGGCTAAAACATTTAGCATGAATACCATGATCAGGAATGGGCAAGTTTGCATTCCGGCAAGTAAAAATTTAGGGAACATCAGATTTTTCATGGGTGGTTTTGATTTCTTATTTTTCAGGCCTCACTTACACTGACCTCTTAATTACGTGCTATATTTCATTAAAAGTACATCAAAAAAGCATAAATTTACAGGTGAGAGCAAAGTAAAAGCTGAGTGATGAAACATTTCCCGTTGCATGACCTCACCGACACCCTGAAATCCATTTCCCGCGACCGGGAAAGGACCAACCTGCTCAGAAAACAGGAACAAAAGACAATTGCCTTTCTGGTGGAAAGGATCCCTTCCTGGATCAGTTCCGACATGCTGACCTATGTCGGTTTCTTCGGCAGCATCGTTGTTTTTGCCGGTTTTATCTTAGCCGCTTATTTAAGCGAGTATTACCTTTTACTGGGTGTGGCCGGTTTTATAATCAACTGGTTTGGTGACTCTCTTGACGGAAGAATTGCCTATTTCCGGAAAAAGCCCCGGAAATGGTACGGATTTTCCTTTGATCTCACCACTGACTGGCTGACTGTCATTCTTATCGGATGGGGCTACATCATCTATGCGGATGGCATATGGGAAATAGCCGGTTTCGGATTTGTGGTGATGTATGGTTGGGCCATTCTGACTACGTTGATCCGGTACAAGGTTACCGGGAAATATTCCATCGATTCGGGTGTTTTCGGCCCGACCGAAGTCAGGATCATCATTTCCTTTGTGCTTGTGGCTGAAGTGTTTTTCAAGGGTTCGGTGCTCTATTCATCGGTGTTGGTTTGTGTGATTTTATTTGTGGTCAACATCATCGAAAGCAGAAGATTACTGAAGCTGGCTGATGAAACCGACAAAAAGGAGACCCTTTTAAAAATGAATTCCCCTGAATCATAAACTTTCCATTTACCCGGTAACTCCTTGACATCTTAAAGTTTGTAGATTCTAAAACATCAGATGAAAATTAAACTAAGAACGGTCATAATGGCAATAGCTGCCGAGGTTATATTCGCCGGAACTGAAAGCTATGGACAAACCGTTACAGGCGAACCGGCAGGTATTCCTGAACCTCCGGGAATCTACCGGCAGATACCGTGGGAAGATCCCGGGATTACTTCACTCAACAGGGACAGGGCAAGAGCCACCTCTTATTCTTATCCTTCAGTGGAAAAAGCATTGAAAGGAAAACGGGAAGATTCCGGAAGGGTACTGATGCTCAACGGGGAATGGAAATTCCGTTATGCACCTAATCCATCGGAAGCAACGGAAGATTTTTATCTTTCCGAAGTAAACGGGTGGGACAGCATCGAAGTCCCCTCCAACTGGGAATTGAAGGGATATGATATCCCCATTTATAAAAGTGCGGTATACCCCTTCCGTCCGGTCAATCCGCCCTGGGTGCCATATGATTAC
>CAYWTT010000559.1:0-2843 GCA_964461245.1 uncultured Prolixibacteraceae bacterium
CAATAGACAGGAACGTGGATACACGGTTCAGGGTCATGGCAGCTTTGGATTGTCCAAGTTTGGGAAGAAAAAAGGGTTCCTGGTACATTGCTACCCCGCCTTTGTGTCTGTGCAGTTCCGGGCTTTCCCCTGCCGACTATTTTGGCCGGACGATGGTTGCAAACCTTCCGTCGAATGTCAAAGTAGGTGTCATCAATGTTTCCGTGTCCGCTTCCAAAATTGAACTGTTCGATAAAGACAACTACGAAGCGTATATTTCAACGATTACTAATGATGGGATGAAAGACAGGATTGCGGCTTATGGCGGAAACCCTTATGCACACCTTGTTGAAATGGCAAAACTGGCCCAGAAAGACGGTGTCATCAAAGGCATCCTGTTGCACCAGGGAGAGGCAAGCACAGGAGATAACGCATGGCCTTCAAAAGTCAGGAAAGTTTACGATAACCTGATCAGGGATTTGGACTTAAAAGCGGCCTCTGTACCCCTTCTTGCCGGTGAAGTTGTAGGCGCCGACCAGGAAGGCCGTTGTGCAAGCATGAATTCAATCATCGATAAATTGCCCCAAACCCTTCCCAACTCTTACGTCATTTCTTCAAAAGGATGTACGGACAAGGCCGACAATTTGCATTTTGATACGGCAGGTTGCCGGGAACTGGGAAAGCGGTATGCAACGAAAATGCTTTCGTTAATGGGCATTGAACCGAAATAGCTGGCAAAAAGGTGGCACATTTTCAAATTACTATAATCCAACATGAAACAATTTATTAGTTTTTTAATGTTCCTCAGTTTTTCCGGAATTGTTTCGGCACAAGTTCCAAAAATGGAAAATGTACTCTATGGTGCAGCCTATTACCAGGAATACATGCCGACCGACCGCCTCGCTGAAGACCTGAAACTAATGAAGGAATCGGGTATGTCGGTTGTCCGTTTAGGCGAATCGACCTGGAGCTTGTTTGAGCCCCGCGAAGGTGAATTCGATTTTGCCTGGATGGACCGGATCATTGACGGCCTTCATGCCAACGGCATCAAAGTAATTCTTGGAACGCCAACTTATTCGATACCTGCCTGGTTGTGGCACAAACATCCGGAGGTGCTGGTCGAAAAGGAAAATGGTCAGAAAGCCTATTATGGAATCCGCCAAAATATGGACATCACCAATCCGACTTTCCTGTTTTATGCAGAGCGGATTATCAGTAAAATGATGGAACATTATGCCCAAAACCCCTCCATTATTGGTTACCAGGTAGATAACGAGACAACATCGTATGGCGTAAATAACTACGATTATCACATTAGCTTTATTGATTACCTGAAGAGAAAATTCGGAACAACCGAAAACCTGAATAAAATCTGGGGCTTGAATTATTGGGGGATGACCATGAACGACTGGGATGAATTTCCTCCCCGCGACGGGATCACCAACACAGCATACAAACTTGAATGGGAACGTTTCAAGCGCAAAACCGTGGCCGATTACCTGACCTGGCAGGCCGACATCGTGAGCGAGTACAAACGTAACGACCAGTTTATTACCCATTGTTTTATGCCATCGGTCCAGGATATTGACCAAATTGAAAGCTCGAAAAAGATGGATATTATGGCCGTGAATATTTATCATGGTTCCCAGGATAATTTGACCGGTGATGAAATCGCTTTTTCCGGCGACTTCTTCCGTTCGGTGAAAATGAGAAATTACCTGGTTACCGAAACCAATGCACAAACCATTGGCTGGAATTCGAAAACGCAAATGCCTCCGTATGATGGTCAGCTACGCATGAATGTTTACGCCCACATGGGGTCAGGAGCCAACATGGTCGAATACTGGCACTGGCATTCAATCCATTACGGACAGGAAACTTACTGGAAAGGCATTCTTTCGCATGATTTGCAGCCCAATCGTGCCTATGCCGAATATTCGAAAACAGCTCACGAACTTCAGCGGTTTGGTAAAGAGCTGGTTAATCTGAAAATCACCAACAGAGTGGCTATTCTGTTTAGCCACGATGCCAATGCCGCATTGAACGTGATGCCTTTCAAAGATGGGAACAATGTCTACCGTGGCGATTTGGTCGGCCAGTTTCACAGAGTACTTTTCAGAAACAATGTAGGTGTCGACTTTATCTTTCCTGAAAACGCCAAATTCGGGAATTACGATTTGGTCATTATCCCTGCTTTATACATCGCCAGCGACGAGCTGCTGAATAAAATCAGCAAGTATGTCGAAAACGGCGGACACGTCATTATGCAGTTCAAAAGTGGTTTCTGCGATGAAAATTCGATGGTTCGCCCCATGCTGGCTCCCGGGCCACTTCGCAAAGCCTGCGGTTTTTATTACCAGGAATTTACCAATTTCAAAGAACTAAGCCTGAAAGACAATCCTTTTAAGGTTGACGAAGCTTCAAACAAAGTGTACGACTGGGGGGAATACCTGATTACGGCAACAGCAAAACCTTTGGCATACTACAACCATCCGTATTTCGGCAAATATCCGGCGATTACAATCAACAACTACGGAAAAGGGACCTTGCTCTACGAAGGGACCGGTGTTTCAGACCTGATTCAGGAAAAACTAATTCTTCAGGAAATGGAACGGGCAGGTATTAAATCGGTTGACCAGGATTTGCACTGGCCGCTTGTAACTAAAAGTGGAGTAAACGATGCCGGTAAAAAGATACATTATTACTACAACTATAGCTCACAAAAATCAAGTTTGGTTTATCCGCACAAAGCCGGTGAAGAACTGACTTCAGAACAGCAGGTTGCTTTAGGCGAAACCTTGAAAATAGATCCATGGGGAGTGCTGATTGTGGAAGAAAAATAGGAAAACGATACTAAAATGATT
>CAYWTT010000560.1:0-2835 GCA_964461245.1 uncultured Prolixibacteraceae bacterium
GGAGTGTCGAAAACCACATCGCCCAGGGTTACACCGTAGCAAACGGAATGTTTTTCAGCTTCCTGCCGGATGTCGACCATGGTTTCACTTTCACAGCGGCTGTAGTCTGTCATGGTTTTTACCTGCGGGTCAGCGAGGCAGATCAGGGTAAAACGGTTTTCCACACCGCCGCTGAGCAACTTCAGTTTGAAATCTTTCCGGAAGATGTCGTAAAAGGTATAGATATCCCCATAAAATTCAGGAAGGCTGTTTTTTACCTCCACTTCACAGTTGGCAGGAATGGAGCAAAAGACAAACCTGGCATCCTTATTGCGAACCAGTTGATAAACTCCTTTTACATCAGTCACAGTGGATGTGTATCCATCACTGACCACTACACCTTCCATGGGCAATCCCGTCTCGGAATTGGTGACAATGCCCACCAGGGTCATACCCTCTTTTACATCAATACCTGTCAGGTCTGAAGTGATGAGGGGTTTTTCTTCAGGTGCTTCAAATCCGCTTTTCTTGCAACTGGCAAAAAGAAAGCAGGACAGCACCAAAAAGATAAATATTCTCTTCATAATAAAAGTCAAAATAAAGATTTTCCTCCACTTTCCGGATTCAGAACGCAGGGCCGACTGATTGTTCCTTGATTATGCCCGGATGCCATATATTGGATCAGTCTCAAATCCTGCGTCATTTAACCGGAACAGCCGGAAACAGGGTCATGTTTCCGGCTTCCGGAGGATTATTACCAGCCCTGATTTTGTTGCAGGTTGGGGCTTATAATAATTGCAGTTCTGGGAATGGGTTTCAGATACATTTTATCTTCCCATACTCTTTCATTCAGTACCTTCAAATAGCCACTGTTGCCATTTGTGAGGCCCCGGTAGGTTCCTTCACCAGGAGCAATGTAAACTACACCCTTGACTTTGTCTTTATCCGGGACTGTTTTATCGGCTGCATAGAAGTCGTAAGTTCCGTTACCGTCCAGGTCCATCAGGGTATTGATAGCAGGAACATACATTCCGAACCAGGGTTTTGTCAGCAGATTACCGAGTTTCCAACGCATGAGATCTTCTTCGCGGCGGTCTTCCATGATCAGTTCTATGCCTCTTTCACGGCGGATTTCGAGGATCCACTTGTCTGTGGTCTGGTTCATATAATAGTTAGCCAGATAAGGATCATAAGTGGCGGGTACCGCACCGTTGACACCGGCCCTCTCGCGGAGAAGCTTGATTGTTTTGTTCCATACGGTTTCATCGCATTTGCCCATTTCAGCCATTGCCTCGGCATAGTCGAGAAGTACTTCGGCATACCGGAGATAGGGTAAGTCATAATATGCGCCATAGGAATCATAATAGTCGTTGTCCACACTCCATTTGAGGAATTGGTAACAGGTTGCGGCTGTTTGCGGTGAGGGTGGCACTGCCGTATTGGGAACGTTTGAGACGGTCCTTTTGTAACCCGGGTAGCGGAGCGTCTGCTTCATCCGAAGGTCGCGGTTGTTGAACTCATCCTTGAAGAGAACGGTTTCATAGCCCGGTTTGTCGGTAAAGCGGCTTCCGTCGAGCATCAGGTAAGTATTGACAAAATCTTTGGTGACCCCCCAGTGTTCGCCTACTGCGGTAACATTGTAGTAATTTTTGGTAACATATTGTTCCCTTAATCCTTCTGCATAGTTGACGCCCAGGATCACCTCCTTGGTCTGAAGCTTGTCGCTGGTAAACAATGCCCTGTACTGGGTCTGAAGCGTAGAGGGTGAGTTGACCAAAGCATAAGGACCGTTATTCATGATTTCCAGCGCGGCATTGGCTGCTTCGTTGAGGAAGGTGTTGGCTGAACTGGTGAGATTGAGTTCGGTATGATACTTGCGATAGGTGCCTTCATAGAGACAGATGTTGGCTTTGAAGGCAAGTGCGACCCATTTGCTGACCACATTGGAAGAAGAGACATATTTGCTGTTGGAAGAGCAGTTGGCTGCAGCAAAATTGAGATCTTCCAGTACTTTCCCCATCACAAATTCCCTTGTGTCGCGGGGTTTGAACAGCATTTCATTGTCAGACGATGAAATCTCATGCTCGTACCAGGGTACCCCTCCAAAAGTTCTGACCATATCGAAGTAAAATATGGCACGCCACATGCGGCCCACCCCTTCGAAATGTTTGGCCACGCTTTCATCCACTTTGGCGGTTCCCATATTGTCGAGGAAATAGTTGATATTGCGCAGTTTTCCCCAGACACCGGTCGACCATCCGGATTGCTGCTCGGCAGTCCAGCTGCCGAGGTAGAAAGGCGTTACCTTGTCGTTGGTAATGTTGTCAACAGCTGCGTCACCATATGCCAGCCCTCCATCGTAGTCGGGTATCATGGTGTTCAGAAAGCTGTTGGAATATAACAGCAGGTCGTTTTCGGTCTTGAAGAAGCCTTCAGAGCTTACCTTATCATATTGCTCCCTTTCGAGGAAATCATCGCATGAAAAGAGGATGAGTGCCAATAGGAGGAATGTTATTTTTTTCATAATTCTCATTTTTTAACGGAATTGCATTACTCATTTAAAATAAAATATCGAGACCGAAAGTGACCGATTTCAGGATAGGATAACCGTACCCATCACCGGCTGCGTCACTGCCGTAAGTTGAGTTCCAGTCACTGTCGCCGGAGTAGATTCCCTCAGGATCAAAGTTGTGCGTATGCTTGGTCAGCGGGGTGAAAGTCAGCAGATTTTCACCGGTGACGTAAACTTTGAGTGATTTACAGGCGATCTTATGAGCTATGGCTTCCGGGAAGGTATAATCTAGGGTGATGTTCTTCAGGCGAAGATAAGCTGCATTCTGAAGATAACGGTCATTT
>CAYWTT010000561.1:0-2830 GCA_964461245.1 uncultured Prolixibacteraceae bacterium
AAACAAGGTCTTCAAACTGTTGGGAGAAGACAGGATCCCCGCGTGGGTGGCCTCAATTGAAAAAGGGGAAAATCTTGTCAGCTTTTTAAAGGGATATGGCCTTGATCTTACCTTACAAAAGATCTCCGGCAGGATTATTTCCCTGGAATGCGATAAGGAAACAGCCAGAAAGATGATTTCTTTAAAAGAACATATCCACAACGGACAGGGACTACCTTATATTCCCGGATCCTCCATAAAAGGAGCCATCCGGTCGGCATTGTTTAACCAGGCAATCAGGAAAAAAGCTGATAAAATTGATGCTCGCAGGATTGAACCTTTGGGAAGAATTACAGCATCCACGCTTGAAACGGAGTTTTTCGGGAAAGATCCCAATCACGATGTATTCAGGTTTCTGAGAGTAGGAGATGCCTATTTTTCACCTAACCAGACGGTTGCCATCATCATGGAAAACATTAACATCAAGGAAGAATCGGGGGAGGAAATTGCAGTTCATGACCAAAGCAAATGGCAACTAATGGAAGCTTTGCCCACAGGAATAAAGGCCGAAACTTCACTGTCTTTGGATGAAAGAGGAATGGAATTCAACCGGAAGAAAAATGAAATCAGGAGTTTCCCTGAATGCTTCACTTCCATTGAAAAGCTTTTTGACCTGGTTAACCGGAATACCCGGCAAATTCTTGAAGAAGAAATTGATTTCTGGAGCGGTTACCCGGACGATTTTCCGGAGTTGTATAAAGAAAAACTCGAAAAATTTCTGGGAAGAGCCTCCGGATGCGTCAAGGGGGAATGCATCCTGCGCATGTCGCACGGTTCAGGATGGAGCTTTATTTCCGGGGGGTGGAGTAAATTACCTGATTTGGTGGATAATCATACGTACAGTCATATTGTAAATGCCAGTCGTCCAGGAAATGAAAAGAAATATTCCCATCTCCCTTTTCCAAAATCAAGGAGAATAAGCAGTACCATGTTGTTGCCCGGTTTTGTCCAGTTACGTTTAGTGGATTAAAGCAATGAAAAAAGATAATTTACTCCGGTTGATCCAAAGTATAACCGAAGATTTTTATATGAACAGAAAACGGGGTCCATACCTGAGATTATGAATTTCGGAACCGGAATAAATTGAGATTTATACTCTTATATAAAAATGATGGTCATGCCAAAGAACATCCTGGTAACCACCTTCGGTACATCCTGGGCGATTTTGCCTGAACTGATCGGTCTAACCAATCCCGGGACGTTTGATTTTTTTCAAAACCATAGCCATCAGCCTGCCATTCGCAAAATGACCGATGAAATTTCCCCGGCAGACGAACTCTGGGTAATCCATACCGATTCAGTAAAAGCACGGGATGCCATAGCCCTGTTTTACGATTGGTGTTCCATTGTAAAAAACAGTTTGCCAGTGGCCCGCTTTTACTGTGGAAAAGGAATTTCTGATCTGGGTACCGAAGCGGAATGTCTGGCCATGACCGACTTGATTTTCCGGACCGTTTTACATGCATCCGAAGAAACCAACGGGGGAAAACTTACCCTCAGTTTGACCGGGGGACGCAAAAACATGAGTGCTGATATTCAACGCGCATCCGATATTTTCGGATGTAACTCCCTGATTCATATTGCAGACCAAATACACAACGGATCTGCTTTGCTTTCAATGAGCCCCAGGCAGCTAACCCGGCCATTACCCGCCGGTGAAGTCAATCTGTTGAATCCCATGATTCTTTTTGGGGCGAAGAGACCCAATGCGGTGCTTTTTGTTGAAACACCCGTGAAGGCCGAACATTTTCCCCTGTATGAAGGCATCAATATTCCCGATACTTCTCTGAAGGAGACCATCGACATGCGCCTTAAGCGTTCTGATAACCTGCTATTTAACAATTATCATAACAGAACCGGGAAAAGCCCACAATCCAGTTTCTATGGATTACAACTCCTTTCCCCCCATATAATTGATCACCTCGAGCACGATTTTCTTGGAACTTCCTGGTCAAATGCCGAGGAAGAATATGAGTGGCTGAAACTACTTCCCAAAACCGATCTGCATTGTCATATTGGCGGCATATTGACCACAGGTGAGATGGTGGAGGTGGCAATGACCCTGCAGAAACAGATTGAGCTGTTCTGCCGTGAGAATAGCAATTTCTGCCAATGGCTGAAGAAAGTCCGGGGAGCAGTAAAGCAGAAAGATATTCCCTTTTTATGGCCTTACCTCAATGAATCGAAAAAGAAGCTTCGGAAATTTCCCGGGATTCCTGAACCGTATGCAGTGGCTGCCTTTGTTTCTGCATTCTGCGGAGAAGAAGTTTTCCTCGATGAACTCGTTTATGATTCCTTACTTCAACCCGGACAGTTTTCCGGTATCGGAATTACCCGGTATGAAAAACTGGGAGATCTTCAGGGAAGCGGAATGCTGAAAGATCCGCTGACCCTGAAAAAGTGTTGTGAAGTGCTGAAAAGAAAATGTAAAGAACAGCATATCCGGTATTGCGAACTGCGGTGTTCTCCAGCAAACTATGCAACTACCGGTTTCTCGGAAAGCCAGGTGATTGAAACCATGCACGAGGTTCTGTCGGATGATGGGAATACCTGTTTCAGGCTGATTATTATCGGAAGCCGACATAATGATTACGGAATACTTCAAAAACATATCCGTCTGGCAACCTACTTGTCCAGGATGGAAAAATACCAATCCTTTTTTGCGGGTTTTGATATTGCCGGAAACGAACTGGCCCGTTCTCCAAAAGAACTTAAACAGGATCTCGAACCCCTTCTCCAGAATTGCATGAAAATGACCATTCACGCTGGAGAAGGAGGGTATCCGCAAAAT
>CAYWTT010000562.1:0-2830 GCA_964461245.1 uncultured Prolixibacteraceae bacterium
TCCTTCCACGTTTTCATTATGGGCTTCGTACTACGGGAAGGTACCCCTTTTCACTATAAAAAACAATCAGGTAAAACTAGATCTGCAGGATTTTAAAATATCTGAATTATAAAATTCAGGTTGACTGAAAATTTATCAGTTAAAAGCAAATGGAACCGGAATTATCGATTATTACTATAAATCTCAATAATAAGAATGGACTATTTGCCACCATAAACAGTGTTAGAAACCAATGTTTTAGAAACTTTGAATATATTGTAATCGACGGGGCCTCAAAGGATGGAAGTGCTGAATTAATTAAACAATTTGAAAAAGACATTTCATTCTGGATTTCAGAAAAAGACAGAGGGATCTACAATGCCATGAACAAAGGCATTAAGCATGCACATGGCAAATATCTTCTTTTTCTTAATTCAGGTGATTGGCTGGTAAACGATCAAGTCTTAAATTCAGTATTTTCCGAAAACAGAATTGCAGATATTTTACTTGGTCAAAGTAATATTTCCAACAATGGGGAAGTTATTTATACCATCATACCACCCAGCCAAATCACTTTCGGATATTTATATTATTCGGGTTTATCTCATCAATCCACTTTTATTAAAAGGGAAGTTTTTGAAAAATATGGCCTATACCGGGAAGATTTCAGGTATAATGCCGATATCGAATTCTGGTACCGGACCATCATCTTAAATGGCTGCTCAACTGAAACCTTGCCCACCTTAATATCGGATTACAATCTGGACGGAATATCAAGCACTGAGAGCAATTCAGAAGCATACAGAAAAGAGCTGAATGAAATATATGCTCACCCTGTTCTAAGACGTATTATTCCCGATTATGAAGAATGGAAACGAGAACGGGAAGAGATGAAAATCATGTATTGGGCAAAGTCAAAATCCATGTTGTACCATCCGATCAAATGGCTGTTTTACGCTGCCTCAGGTTTTAATAAAATCAGGAAGTAACCATGTGCGGGATTTCTGCCATTTTCAGATATACCGAAGTTACTGATTCAGATAAGGAAAAACTTCGCCTGATGAACCAGGAAATGGCTTACCGTGGACCGGATGGCTACGGGATCTGGACAGATAATGCCTGTGGACTGGCTCATACAAGACTTTCCATCATAGGATTGGAGAAAGGACATCAACCTCTTTTCAATGAAGATCGTTCGATGGTACTTATATGCAACGGAGAGATATATAACTATATAGAACTTAAAAAATCTCTGGAAGAAAAAGGACATCTATTCTGTTCCGATACCGACAGTGAGACCATACTCCATTTGTACGAAGAATTTGGGACCAGATGTCTGGATCACCTTCGCGGAATGTTTGCATTTTGTCTATGGGATACCGTGAAAAAGAGATTATTTGCAGCCCGTGACAGGATCGGCGAGAAAACACTTTATTATTCACAAATCCAGACTGGCGTGGTTTTCAGTACCGAACTGAAAGCAATTCTCAAACATTATATCGACAAACCCCAGATTAATGCCCACGCCCTGGCCGAATGTATACGTTACAATTTTCCCCTTGACTTAAAAAATACCTGGATTGAACAGATTAAACGGGTTGGGGCAGGCGAATACGTGGTGGTCGATCATAAGGGGATGGAAATCCATCATTATTGGTCGCGCAACCTGACTCCCCGGTTTAAGGGTACATTTGAGGAAGCAAAAGCTGAAACGCTTAAGCTTTTCCGTGAATCAGTGGATATTTGCCTGAGAAGTGACGTACCAGTGGCTGTTTTACTGAGCGGAGGCGTTGATTCCAGCGCAATTGCCACTTTAGCAAAAGAAACAGGTCGGGAGGTGCATGTAATTACTGCCGGTTATAAAGGTCAGCATGAATGTGATGAACGTCATATTGCAAAACACTTTGCAAAAGAGAAAGGATTGATATACAACGAAATTGAGCTTAATACAGCTGATTTTCAAAAATTGTTCTTTGAATATACACAATTTATTGATGAACCGGTCTCTGATGTTTCTTCCATGTCACAATGGGCATTGTATAAAAAAGCAAAAGAATTGGGATTTACTGTATTGTTGGGAGGACTTGGAGGGGACGAATTGTTTTATGGTTATCCTGAATGGAACCAGACATCTGAGTCCCTAAAACTAAATCATGAACATCAGGCTCTTTTTCCGTGGAATGGAATAGACAGAAAGATAGCTTTTGTTAAGTTTATAATAAAGAATTGGCGGCATGTACTATATGCAGGTTATCCGCTAACCATCAATGATAAGACCTTCGTGGAATGGACTTATAAGGACTATTTAGAATTTTCATCTGATGCACAGCTATGTTTAAATGGGGAACAGGTAGAATTTAAGCATATCAATGTACAATCCGGGTTTAGAAGCAGTGAACATGAAGTTGATCAAATTTATGATCTGATTTTTGAAACTTTTATGTCTACACAGTGCCTTTATTTAGCCGACAGGCAAGGCATGGGCAATGCAATTGAAATTCGTTCCCCCTTTTTAGATCACAAATTGGTTGAATTTGTTTCTTCGTTACCAACAGAGATGAAATATAAACCAATTAATTCCAAATATTTATTAAAAGAAACATTAAAGGGAATTGTGCCTAAGGAAATTTTAACAGCTCAAAAGAAAGGCTTCACCCCTCCGTCTGATTTTATTCAGGAATTATTGCATAATTACCATTATAAAACCATAAATTCAGATTATGTGTTTTTCAACTCAATGTTAGCAGACAAAATGCTATCTCAACTATTACCAATTCACTAAATAATATCAGATGGGAAAGAACTTGGTTTCTGTTGCGGTAATGGCTTACAATCAGGAGAATGAAGTTAA
>CAYWTT010000563.1:0-2829 GCA_964461245.1 uncultured Prolixibacteraceae bacterium
AATTCATTTTCAAGTATGATTTTCAGGGTCAGTTTAAATTGCAAAACTTCCCCCTGATGCCTCAGATTCCGGTAAATGATCGTGATCTGATTCCCTTCTGCTTTGATGTCCGGTTCATTTTCTGAAGCCATCACCTCATTGTCTTTTTCAATTTTACGGTCAAAATACAACCGCCACAAAGATCTTCCTGCTGCATAGTCCTGCCCTGAAACCAGGTTTTTCAAAGAAACCAAATTTCCGTTTTCATCTACAGCCACTTCAATACCGGCGTTTTTCAAAGTGTACAGTTTCTGTGAGAAACCCAGCTGAACCATACATACCGAAACTACTATCAATAATATAAGTCTTCTTTTCATTTTTTTAAATTTCAAATGGTCAATATGCTTAATTGTCAATGGTTTATTTTAATCTCCAAGGTCTGATTTCACAAATTAAGACCGTTTTCGTTTTCAACAGGGAATATGAAACAACTTATGGGCACTTTCCATGTTTTATCCATCATCTATCGACTTTCAACTAGTCAACTAATCCGGATTTTTTTCATATATCATAATCAACAGTTCGTTCATGCCTACAGAAATGTGCTGGATGTCATTGCTCCCGGTAGTAACGCCGGGATTTCCGGTTCCCGCATATTCCCTGAAGTGATACCCGGGAACCTCTATCCGGGCTGAAACATTTTCGGCCGATTTCTGGGTGATCACTACTGCCTTATCATCTCCACTGACAAAGCTCCTGGCCAGTATCCGGCTGTCATTCGTTGAAAAACCATCCGTATCGCAATACCTTCCCATCACCAGGAGGTTTTTATACTTGTCTTTCAGTGTATTGACCTTCGAAAGATACTGCTGGTATACAGGTGTTTCATTTATCGTGCCCCGCAACCTGAAAATCTGAAGATTATTCCTTAATCCCAGCAAAACATCCTGATTGACCAGCCAGATGATATCGGGTTCATCCCCATCCAGGTTCCTGTCCGACAAAATGATCTCGGGAAAAGTATACCTGAACCAGTCGATAAAGTTGCCAGGATCACTCAAATTAGTAACAATATGGATATAATCACAAAACTGAGAAGTATAATCAGCAATACATTCCGTTCCGATAGCCATCTCTTTGTCTTTTGTATCAATGTAATCATGGATCATCTTAAGCGCATTTCCCTTGTCGTATATAACCCGCAGTTCAGGAACCGGAAATTCTTTGCTGGTGTCCCAGGTTCCGACATCTTCAGCGTATCCCAGCTGATCATAAAACACGCTGTTGGCTCCGAACCGAATGGCATGATCAGCCATTTCGTACAATTTTCGCTGCCATTTGGGATTTTTGGTGTCAGCCACCACAAAGGTACGGGCATCATAATAACCGGTAAAGGTTCCCGGTCCGTAAAAACGGTAGGCTTCCGTGATTTCACTGCCGGTATTGCTCACAAAACAGACTTTCTTCCCATCCCCTTTTTTATAAAAGTCACTTTCCGTATCGATGAGTTTGCCGTTATAATATAAAATTACCTTCCCCCCATCCTTTTTAAAGTCTGAAATTGCCTGTTTCAGAAAAGTGTCGCCTCCCTGTTTCGGATCGGTAACGAAATAAGAGTCAGGATAACCATTGTCCATCCCCGTATTCCACCAGCCAAAAGGAAACACCACATTTATCCCCACACTTTCACCTGCCTTTTTTATCCGGCTGGTAACATCGGTATAGGGGAACAAGGTTTGGCCATATTGATGCTTCATGATTATCCGCTGAAACCCATTCATCTCCTTTACCCATTGAGGCTCCTCACTGTGTTTCCACCAGGTATTGGCCCACTCCCTGTAAATTCTTGAAGTTTCGTGCCAATCCCCTGTATAAGGAACCACCACATTGGCATCGTTTTTCCAGGTCTGTCCCGGAAGGCAACTTGGGTATTTATAAATCCCCACTTCCAGTTTATTAAAATGGTGATCTGCATCGGGATAGACCCTCAATCCATGCCAGGTATCCTGAAAGGTGGAATCATGACTCCCCAGATATAACCCCTGGGTTTTTCCAATCAGGGCAAAACAATTGGATGCTACATTCGCCGGATATTTTACATTCATTTGCCTGAATAGCTGATCAGGTCCCTTGTAGGAGAATGGAACCGATAAAATCTTTTTCCTGGGATCCGGATACAATTTTCCTCCGAATTCAGTGGTAAAAAGCTGATGATCGGACAGAATCCGGCAATCACCGACAAGAGGATACTGTAGTTCCCTGACAATGGAGTGCGGTTCATTATTGGAAATTTCAGCATAAAACCTGACCAGGTTCTCCTCCAGAATGATCTTCAACAACAATTTGAATTGCAGATGTTCGCCATTACAGACAATTCCGTCGTAATTCATGCTTATTTCATGTGAATTGGATTGCATGGCAGGATTATTCCCTGATGCCAGCACTTCATTGTCTTTATGGATTTTACGGTCGAAATAGAGGCGCCATACAGGTTTCCCCGAAGCGTAATTCTGACCTGTTGTGAGGTTTTTTAAGGTCACCAGATTCCCCCTTTCGTCCAATGCAACCTCAATTTTCTGATTTTTAAGGGTATACAGCTTTTGTGAAAATCCGTTTTGAAAAATAAACAGCGAAATAAACAATAGGGATATAAGCTTTGTTTTCATAATCTGCACTTTATTTGATAAAAAGCATCTTTCTCCATTTTTCGCCTATTTCCCATATATCAATATGACCAGAGCGTTTTTTTCAAGAGCGATTTTGGATTTTCCATGGGAGTCGTCAAGTACATTTGCCTTCCCGATAAAATCAGATTCCATGAAATGGTATCCGGGCACCTCCACCTTTCCT
>CAYWTT010000564.1:0-2827 GCA_964461245.1 uncultured Prolixibacteraceae bacterium
TTACCGAGCGAGCCGAACCAGTGGCCAGTCCATTGGATTCAGTCAATACGACCGTCGGTCGGTAATAGAACTCTGTAAGCCGAGATGCAACGATTCCCACTACTCCCTTGTGCCAGTCGCGATTGTATATCACCGTGCTGTTGCGGTTTTTCATTTCCTCATCCCGTTCAATCATATCCAGCGCATCTTGGGTAATGTCCCGGTCAAGCGTCTTTCTGATCTCATTGAACGAGTCAATTTCTTCACCTAAAGCATCGGAACTGACGGAATTGTCCGACACCAGAATCTGAACCGATTTCTTCCCGTGTTCGATCCTCCCAGAGGCATTCAGGCGGGGGCCTATTTTAAAGACGATGTCGCTGATGGTAATTTCCCCTATATTTAAACCCGAAAAATTAATAATGGTCTTCAATCCCAAACCGGGATCGGTATTCAGCTTTTGCAGTCCGAAATGAGCCAGAACACGGTTCTCTCCGGTGATGGGGACTATATCGGAGGCAATGCTGACGACCACCATGTCAAGCAGTTCATTCAGCTTATCCTGGCTGAGGTTGTTCTTTATGATGAACGCCTGGAGAAGTTTGAACCCAACCCCGCATCCTGACAGCTCTTTATAGGGATAGGCACAGTCAGACCTTTTGGGATCTAGTACCGCTACCGCATCGGGGATGACATCACCCGCATTGTGATGGTCACAAATTATGAAATCAACCCCTTTTTGCCTGGCGTACTTCACCTTCTCTACTGCTTTAATCCCGCAATCAAGCACAATCACCAGCGTGAAATTCTCCCTGGCCGCAAAGTCAATGCTCTGTGGTGATATTCCGTAACCTTCGGTATAACGGTCGGGGATATAATAGTCTATCTGGGTCAGGTAGTCCTTCAGAAACTGATACATCATGGCTACCGATGTGGTTCCGTCCACATCATAATCACCATAAATCAACACCTTCTCCTTATTGGCGATAGCCCTTTCAAGCCGTTCGACCGCCTTATCCATATCCTTCATTAGAAATGGATCATGCAAATCAGATAACCTGGGCCTGAAAAATGCCTTCGCCTCATTAAATGTACGTATCCCACGATGAACAAGCAAATCAGCTATCACCATGTTAACATTTAATGCTGCGGAGAGGTGCTTTATGTCATTCAGATCACCCTGCGGCTTAAAACTCCAGATTTTCTCCATGAATTGCCTTCCTGCCGTAACCAACAGCTATAGTTCATGCAAAGATAAGAAATGGGAAATGAATACCATCATTAAAACCAGAAGACATCACACATTTTTTTTAACATATTAATATCCAATGTTTTAAAGAAACAATTAAGGAATACTTAACAGGAAGCCCGGAAAAAGCGATTCTCCGTCCCATACAAATTCTTTTTTATCTTTGCACCTGATAAAAGCAACAAACAGCGCATGTCAAGCATTCCATTAAGTGAACAGGAAGAGATCCGGAGAAATTCCCTGCAAAGATTACGTGAACTGGGAATTGATCCTTACCCCGCAACCCGATATCCGGTAAATGCATACGCCGCTACCATAAAAGCTGAATATTCCGACGAGAAGAAGAATTTTCAGGACGTTTGCCTGGCCGGCCGGTTGATGACCCAGCGGATCATGGGAAAAGCCTCTTTTGCTGAACTTCAGGACTCCTCGGGTAGAATACAGTTGTATGTCAACCGGGATGAACTTTGTTCCGGAGAAGACAAAACCATGTACAACGAGGTTTTCAAAAAACTGCTGGACATTGGGGATACGATCGGAGTCAAGGGGTATGTCTTCATTACCCAGATGGGTGAAATCTCGGTGCATGTAAAAGAACTGACTTTGCTGAGCAAATCGCTCCGTCCCCTGCCTGTGGTCAAGGAAAAGGAGGGAATGATTTTTGACGCCTTTACCGATGCAGAACAGCGGTACCGGATGCGTTACGTGGATCTGATCGTCAATCCCCATATCAAGGAGGTATTTGTCAAAAGGGCCAAGATCATCAACACCATGCGGGAGATATTCAATGAATACGGTTATCTGGAAGTGGAGACACCGATCCTCCAGCCTATTCCGGGAGGTGCTGCCGCACGTCCGTTTATCACCCATCACAATGCACTCGATATTCCGCTTTATCTTCGGATTGCCAACGAACTGTACCTAAAAAGGCTGATAGTCGGCGGATTCGACGGAGTATATGAATTTGCCAAAGATTTCAGGAACGAAGGGATGGACCGGACTCATAACCCGGAATTTACCGCCATGGAAATTTATGTGGCATACAAGGACTACCTCTGGATGATGGATTTCACCGAAAAGATGATCGAGAGGGTAGCCTTGGCCCTGCATGGCACCACACATATCCGGATCGGGGATCACCTGATCGATTTCAAGGCTCCCTACCCGAGAGTTACGATGTACGAAGCAATAAAAACCCACACCGGGTACGACATATCCGGAAAAAGTGAAGAAGAAATCAGGAGCATATGCGACGATCTGGGCATTGAGACTACCCTGAGCATGGGAAAAGGCAAACTGATTGATGAAATTTTCGGTGAAAAATGCGAGCATCACTATATCCAGCCTACTTTTATCATCGACTATCCGGTGGAAATGTCGCCCCTGACCAAAAAACACAGGAGCAATCCCGATCTGACAGAACGTTTTGAGCTGATGGTTTTCGGAAAAGAATTGGCCAATGCCTATTCGGAATTGAACGATCCCCTTGACCAGCGTGAGCGGTTTGAAGAGCAGCTGAGGTTATCGGAAAAAGGGGATGATGAGGCGATGTTCATTGACCAGGATTTCCTACGCGCCCTGGAATACGGGATGCCTCCC
>CAYWTT010000565.1:0-2817 GCA_964461245.1 uncultured Prolixibacteraceae bacterium
GGATGCGGTCGGAGCTGTTGTTTTTGGTTCTGACCAGGGGCTGGTCGGCCAGTTCAATGATGTGCTGTCAGCGTTTGCCTGGACTACCCTTGACCCGTTTCCCGGGAAAAAACAGGTCTGGGCCGTGGGTGAACGGATGCAGGCACGGCTGGAGGATGCCGGATTCCTCCTTGCGGGAGTGTTTCCAGTCCCTAATTCAGTTCATGCAATTACTCCGCTTGTGGGTCATGTTCTGCTTGAAACCGAATATCTCAGGGAAAAGGGAGAATTTTCACAACTCTATATTTTCCATAACCGGCCGAAACTCCGGTCCCAATATGAACCGGTGGTGCAACGCCTGTTACCGTTCGACGAAAAATGGTGTGACGGGGTCATTCAGTTAAAATGGCCTACCCAAAAGATTCCGGAAGCCATGAACGGGGTTGAACCGGTTTTGCATGGCCTCATTCGTCAATACCTGTTCATTTCCCTTTTCCGGACCTGTGCCGAATCCCTGGCCAGCGAAAATGCCAGCCGTCTGGCCGCTATGCAGCGGGCCGAGAAGAATATTGAAGAACTGCTCGAAGATTTGAACCGTGCATTTCACCGCCTGCGTCAAAGCACCATTGATGAGGAACTCTTTGATGTAATTTCCGGTTCCGAAGCTTTAACAAAAGGATAGTGATGATTAACATTCCGGGAAGTGCACGCCAGTATGTGACCAGTCTCCGGATACATGAATATTACAGCAATAGCCACAGAATCCCTATCGAAAATAAAAAGCTGATCAGGGTCACAACCACTCCTATCTTAAAAAATTCCCGGAACCTGATTTGTACATGCAGTTTTCCGGCCGATTCGATGACAATAAGATTGGCCATAGCCCCTATTATTGTGGCATTCCCGGCTAATGTAGATGCAGAGGCCAGTGACAGCCACAGTATTTCACTCGACAGGGGTTTTAAAACAGGAAGCATCATTACCGTATAGGGTACATTACTGACAATCTGCGACATGAAAAGACTCAAACCATGTAACTTGACAATCCCTTCCAGATTTCCAGTTAATCCATCCGACTGAATGAAGAAATCCAACAATCCCGCCTTTACAGCCCCTTCAACCACAATAAAGAGAGAAGAAAAGAAAAGCAGCAGAACCCAGTCGACGTTTTTAATTACATGGGAAGGCTTTACCTTCCCGAAAATAAGGATCAGAGAGGCACCGACCAGCGCAATGACCGGGATTGAAAGATTCAGCAATTTTCCGATAAAAAAAAGAACTACAGTCCCCAAAAATATAGGAACCGAGAACTTCATGGAATCATACTTGTATCCAAACTGATGAGAATCGAAAGTAATTAATGTTTTCGAATCAAAATGCGAATGATAAAACCTCCATACCACGAACACAACCAGCACCATACCCAATATGGATACCGGTAAAAGTTTAAAAAAGAATGCTGCATAACCTATACCCGAATTGATACCTATCAGCATGTTTTGAGGATTCCCGGTAATGGTCATGGTGCTTCCGATATTCGAAGAGAGGATTTCGGCAATGAGATAGGGAACAGGATTTAATGAAGAAGCGCTACAAATGGCAATGATCACGGGAGTGAATAACAATACCACCGCATCGTTTACCAGGAAAGCACTGGCAATTCCCGTAACAAAGGTGATAATGACGAGCAAACGCAGGGGAGTCCGTGACCATGAAAGGGCTTTTTCGGCAATAAGAGAAAAAAAGCCGTCAAGCTGCAAGACCGAAATAATGATCATCATTCCGAGAAGCAGGGCAATGGTGTTGTAATCTATGGCCTTAACCGCCTGTTCCAGGTCAAGCACGCCGAAAACAATCATGGCCACGGCACCGAAAAAAGCCGCCGAAGGCCGGTCAATGTTAATTTTGGGAAGCCGGGTAAAAATGATCCCGGTATAGGTTATAACAAAAATGAGTAAAGCCGTCAGTTGCATTAGAAAAAGTTTGAGGTAAATATAAGCAATTTGCATCATGACCTATTCTTTCCTATTTTTGGCATTTTTGCGAAATATTCATTCAATCCCATCAATCTGTGTGGCAAGAATTGATATCCTGCGCAGGATTCACGGGTGCATGAATGTCATAAAAAATTAAGCTTTGAACCTTGTTTTGTGTCAGTAATGAAATTTATTTTTAAACTTCTTGCCCTGTTTTTCATTGTTCTATCCGCTGTCAACAACCTGAGTGCCCAGGAAGAGGATTGGGGTACCTGGATAGATGTGGCAGCCAACAAAAAATTCAAATCAGCCACCTTTTCGCTGGACGGAGAGTTTTACACCCAAAAAGACAACCGGAAAATTGAAAGGACCAGTATAGGATTGGACGGGAAATTTCCGGTAAATTCCTTTATGACGCTGGATGCAGGATATTTGCTTATGAATTATAATATGACCGGTTATCAGGAAATCCGGAACCGGTTTTTTTCGACGGTATCTGTGAAATGGCGCCTTTCTGATTTTGTGTTCAGTCACAGGGAACGCATCCAGCTCACCAGGAAACCCGATCCCGAAATCAATGTGAAAAACGATCTATACTGGCGGAATCGTTTCCGGATGGAATACAAGAAAGAAGGTTGGAAAGTTATACCCTCGGTGACCATCGAGTCATTTTATTCATTTGGCAAGCAGGGGACAAAGAGCTTTGATGAATTCAGGTATTCTCTGGCTTGTGGCTATGGGCTGACCACGAATCAGCACATCAAATTATATGGTTTGTGGTCCGATACTGTTCATAAAAATTTCTATGTAGTCGGACTGGAATATGAAATATCGATTTAGTCTGCTTAATTCCAGTGAATCA
>CAYWTT010000566.1:0-2814 GCA_964461245.1 uncultured Prolixibacteraceae bacterium
ATCATACCAGTTCCCGCCATTTGCGGTCAGGACCATTCCGTCGGCCGTATTTTCCTGGCAAAACCATAGTCCTTGCATAAAATATTGGCTCAGGTTCGTGAATAGAGGTCCTTCTATTGCAATAAAATCTTCCTGTGTCTTTGGAAAGATATCCGGAGTAATTTCAGACACGACCGGGGTTTCCAAATCAGTACATCCAGGCAAAAACCACAATGCCAAAGCAGTAATAATTACCAGGCTTCTGTTCATATATTTTTTCATAATCTGTCTTTTTTATACGTTATTATATGCTAAAGATCCACATTCACTCCCAGAATGAAAGTTCTGGTTTTGGGATAGAAATTGTCGTTATCTATACCAGGCGTCACACCTCCCATGTATACTTCAGGATCCAGCCCTTTGTACCCCGTAATGACAAATACATTGTTCACCGTGGTATATACTCTCAGGTTCTTGATTGCCGGAACATTGGGCATTTTAAAAGTATAAGCCAGGGTTATATTGTCTAAACGGATGTAGTCGCCTTTTTCAAGGTATCTGGATGAAGAATAATGGGCACGGTCGTCGTTTATTGGTTCGTTCAGGGTCATTTTGGGCATATTGTAATGAGTGGCTTCAGCCGGGTAATTCAGATCAGCGCGGGTAACATTGAGAATTTTATTCCCTGCTACACCCCTGAAAAGCAGATCGAGGCTGAAGTTTTTAAAGGTCATTGAATTGTACCAACCGCCTGTGGCTTTAGGCTGTGCATTTCCGAGGTAGAAATGGTCATCGGGACCAGGATTGACTGTTGTGGAACCGTCAGCCTTGTAAAATTGAGAAACACCAGCACTGGTCCGACCGGCATAATCCCAGATATAAAACTGGCCTATGGGATAACCTTCCTGAATGATCTGTACATAATTACCCGATTGTCCATGTTCACCAACTCCTGCGGTTTTGATATAGTCAAGGTGGAACTTATCGTTCGAAAGTTTATTCAGATTGTTGTGGTTGAACGATATGTTGAATGTGGAATTCCATGTGAAATGTTTGGTTTTAAACGGGATACCACTTATAGTGGCTTCCCAGCCTTTATTTTCCATTTCACCCACGTTAGCAAATAAGGAGCTGATAAAATACTGGCTGGCGGGTACAGAATACCAGTAAAGCATGTCTTTGGTAATTTTGTCGTACCATTCGACCGTTCCACTTAATCGCCCCTTTAATACGGAAAAATCAAGCCCGACATTCAGCATGCTGGTGCTTTCCCATTTAAGGTCGTTATTCTCGTTTTGTGTGGGAGTGATGGCATTGATAAATGCAGTGTTGCTATAGAATTTGCTGCCCTGAGCGTAGCGTAATTTGGCGATCAGAGGGTCAAAACCCAGAGAGTTACCACTTATTCCATACCCAGCGCGTAGTTTAAGGTTATCGAAAACATGCTGATTTTTCATAAATGATTCTTCCAGTATTCTCCATCCGATTGAAGCAGAAGGAAATGTCCCCCAACGGTTATTCTTTCCGAATGCTGAAGAACCATCCCGGCGAATCGTGGCCTGAAGCAAATACTTATTGGCAAAAGAATAGTTAAACCGGGCATATCCAGAGATCATGCGCAGGGTTGAGATGGCAGTGGTTCCGTAATCGGCCACAAAACCACTGGCCCCGCTACCCATTCCCAGGTTGTTATAACTTATTTCGTCGGAAATGAAGTTTTTATTGGACGACTGGAACCCATTGCCTGAAACATCTTCCTGCCAGGAATATCCCAGTAAAAACTTGAGATCGTGCATCTTAACCGTAGTGGCATACGACAAGAATGTCTCTAAAAGTTTCTTTTCACTTTCATATGAATTGCGGACTGCCAGTCCGTTAAGGCCCTGGGCTAATGAGGATTGTTTTCCATAATAAGCCCTTCCGTTGGACTGGCTGTTTTGATAGGAAGCATTTAACTCGTAATCGAGACCCTTCAGGACATTAAACTGAATCTGGGCAGTTCCCAGAAAGTTTTTATACCGGACATTGGCGTCATTCTGGTCCAGCAATGCCACCGGGTTTTTGGCGCCGGGGTGACTGAAGTTCTCGTTGTACACTCCGCTTTCATTTTTAATGCTTACCGTTGGTAAGTAATTGATCATATTCAGCAGAAAATCACGGTTCCCGTTAAGGGACGAACCATCGGTGTTACTCGAAGGCAGAAGTTTACTGTCCGAAATATTGGACGTAATGGTCAACCCGATTTTCAGACGATCGTTAATGGCTTTTTGCTTCACATTGGCCATCATGGACAGCGTGTTTACCCCTGACTCTTTGATAATCCCTTCGACCTGTTTATAGGTAACGCTTGAAAAATATGTGGTCTTATTGGTTCCCCCGCCGATTGAAACATTGTTATTGTGCGATATTCCCAACCTGGTCACCTCATCCATCCAGTCGGTTTTCGCATTGTCTTCGTCTTCAGGGGATAAGCTCAAATTGTTCTTTTCAAGGAATTCCCGGTATTCGTCAGCCGACATCATTTCAATCTTATTTGAAATGGTTTCTATCCCAGCATATCCGTTGTATGAAATTTTGGAAATATTCTCTTCGCCTCTCTTGGTTGTAATGAGAATAACCCCATTGGCAGCTTTAGAACCATAAATGGCGGTTGCTGAGGCATCCCGTAAAATATCGATGGAAACTACATCGTCCATTGAACTCAGAATGCCTCCCGGTACTCCATCCACCACATAAAGGGGTTGCTGGGCAGCTCCGGTACGTAACGTGGACGGACCCCGAAGCATCACCGCAGTGGCGCCTGTGGGGTTTCCATCTTTAGTGATATTTAATCCG
>CAYWTT010000567.1:0-2798 GCA_964461245.1 uncultured Prolixibacteraceae bacterium
TCTGTTGAAAGCGCAGAAGTTAGTTGAAAACACGATTAGAAGAAGAGAAATTGTTTTTAATGATCTGGTTTCCATCTATGAAGAAACGAGACTTCCAAAAGGCTTATCGACGGATGATAAATCTTTCTTCTTTCAGCAAGACCGGGCAAGGCATTTTGCCTCGCGCCAACCCGATATGACTTTTCTGATTTATGATGAGCAGATGCTGGATATGGAAGGCTATCTTGAGAAACTAAAAACTTATACAGCGTATTTTAAGAACCTTGTCAAATAATGGCTGTCTGCCATGAAAAATACTTTCATTCTTATCCAGTTCCTTATCTGCCTCTATGTTTGGGGATGTAATACACAGGCAGGAAGCACATCGGAAGACTTAAATAAAGATCAGAACAATGGATGGAAAGTGCTAGGTCCCGGTGGCGGTGGCGGTGTGCTAAAACCCACAGTCAGCCCGTTTGACGATAATTTCGTGATAACCCATTGTGACATGACAGGCGTTTATGTATCGCATGATGGAGGAAAAAACTGGAAGATGAAAAATCTGTGGAATGTACCGGAAGATTTTGAATTCGATCCGGTCGATTCAAACACAATATATGTTGCCACCCATGGCTTCCTTTACAGCGAAGACCGGGGATCAGGAATATCTTTGCTCCTTCGATCTAATGATAAAGGTGAAAAATGGCGAATAATCTATCCCGATGTCTCGAAATCGAAAAAAATTGAAAGATTACAAAGCATTCGTATCAAACCTTCCGAGCTGATCGACGGCGCATTTGATGGAACTATTCAGAAGATTAAGGTGGACCCTTCAGATAATAAAAGAATATACCTGGGATTTGCTCCTCTGATTGATTATAATGCAAGAGGAAACATCGAAATTGATGACAAAGCCACCAGGCTAATCATATCGGAAGACCGGGGGAACAGTTGGAAAATGATTGCCAGATTACCTGGGAAAAATGTACTTGGTATTTTTCCGGGCAGTACTGACAATTATGTAACGGTTTTCACAGAAAGTTCATGTGTGAAAGTAAATATAAACACCGGTGAAACCAGGATATTTGAATTACCGGTTGTTCCTATAATTGCAGTTGAGGGTGGAAGAAGTAATAAGAGAAGCCTTTTATATATTCAATCTGTTTTGAAAAACGATGGAGGGATGTGGAAGGGTGGCATTTATGTCAGCAGCGACATGGGAGTCACATGGACACAGAATAATAAAGGTTTACTGAATAATGTAGCAGAAGGAAGTATTCCCGATTTCAGGCAGGGGATGGCCGTGTGTGGCTCAAAACCCGAAGTGGCCTACATCTCAACAACTAGTACTGAAAAAGACAAGAAAGGTCAGACTGACGAAATATATAGCATATTTAAGACAGTGAACGGTGGAGAAAGCTGGAAACCGGTACTTGTATCCTCTAATCAGCAGGGATATATCACCAATAACTTCAATGGATCATGGATGGAAAAGAGTTTTGATCCGGGCTGGGGAGGAAGTCCTATTGATCTAGGTGTTGCTCCCGGAAATCCCGATGTCTGTTTTGCTGGGGATAATGGCAGGGGGTATAAAACTACAGATGGCGGCAAGACATGGGAACAGGTTTATAGTCACAATAACCCGGATGGTTCCTATTCTAACACAGGGTTAAATGTAACTACCTGTTATGGAATTCATTTCGATCCGTTTGACAGGAACCATTATTTTGTTTGCTATACAGATATCGGTCTTTTTCATACGTTCAATGGTGGCACGAGCTGGTATCACTCCATGAATAATATACCAAGAGAGTGGCAAAACACCTGTTATCAGGTTGCATTTGATTCTGAAATAAAAGGGAAAGTATGGTCTGTCTGGGCAAACGCACACGACCTTCCCAGAGCCAAAATGTTTAACAGATCTGGCTTTGAGCATAATCAGGGAGGGATAGCAGTATCCTACGATGGTGGAAGAACATGGCAGAAGAGTAATACAGGGATCCCGGAGAACTCTGTTTGTACAAATATTCTGACCGATTCTGTATCCGGTGATGAAATGCAGACACTTTATGTGAGCGTATTTGGAAAAGGAATCTACAAATCAACGGATAACGGGAAGTCATGGAAAATTGCCAATAAAGGTATTGGGAATAATCTGTTTGCCTGGCAATTACGGCAAAACTCCGGGGGAAGGCTTTTTGCGTTATTCACAAGGGGGAGTTCGGAAGGAAAAGTAATCGGAGGGGAGATTTACTACAGCGACAATAAAGCAGCATCGTGGAAACAAATGCTACTTCCCGAAGGTGTAAACGGGCCACACGACCTGCTTATTGATCCGAAGAATGCGGATATCATGTATGTCAGTTGCTGGCCAAGGGAATCAGACGGTAAAGACGCACACGGAGGAGTACTCAAAACTGATGACGGGGGAAAATCATGGAAACAGGTTTTTGATGACAGGGTACGTGTCAATTCAGCGGGACTCGATCCGGAACAACCTTCTGTGATTTATATTAATACTTTTCAGAATGCAGCGTACAGGAGTACCGATTACGGTGAATCGTGGAGACGAATAGAGGGATACAGGTTTAAATGGGGACAGCGGGCCATTCCTGACATCAACAATTCAGGGATGCTCTTCCTTACAACATACGGCGGAAGTGTTTTCTATGGACCCGCAACCGGAACTCCCCATATCGCGGATGATATCGAAAACATGCCGGAAGGATGGTGGTAAACTAACTTAAAGTGTCCCTGTTGTGAAAAGGGTCTGTAAACTGAACTCTGTCCGGTCGATTTTTTCTTTCATTTCAAATTTA
>CAYWTT010000568.1:0-2785 GCA_964461245.1 uncultured Prolixibacteraceae bacterium
AAATGATTTAATTCGCTTATTTTTATTTAACTTTTACCGGAGGCGCCAAAAATAGTAATAATTTAATAACAATCATGTCGATTGAAAATTGAAAATTAAATCTTTACCAATCAGAATAAATCATCCAAATCATTCCGTTAATTTGCGGTATAATGGCTAAGTTTCCAAATTATCAGCAACCTGATGCCTTGGACTGTGGTCCTGTGTGCATAAAAATCGCAGCGAAATATTACGGCAGACAGCTCAATCTGACCACCCTGAGAGAACTTACCTTTCAGACCAGGATGGGCACCTCCCTTCTTTCGCTGAGCGATGCGGCCGAGAAAACCGGTTTCCGGACCCAGGGAGCCCGCGTTACGTCAGCCACGCTTGGGGAGATCCCTCTCCCCGCAATCCTTCACTGGGATCAGCAGCATTTTGTGGTCCTTTACAAGATCAAAAAGAGAAAGAAAGGCAACCTGTATTTTATTTCCGATCCTTCAGCCGGGTTGACGGAAATGGAAAGCAATGAATTCCTCCATCACTGGGCATCGACTGCACTCAACGGTGAAGCAGCCGGGATCGTCCTGATGCTTGAACCCACTCCCGAATTTTACAAAGAAGAAGATGAATCCCCCGAACGGCAGGGATTCAGTTTCCTTTTCACATACCTGAAACCTTACCGGAAACTGATCAACCAGCTTCTTCTCGGATTTCTGACCGGCAGTGTGCTGAGCCTTCTCCTGCCCTTCCTGACCCAGGCTATCGTCGATGTCGGGATATCCACCCGCAATCCCGGCTTTATCGGACTGGTGCTGATTGCCCAGCTGGTCCTGATCATCGGACAAACAGCCATAGGATTTATCCGGAGCTGGATCATGCTCCATGTCAGTGTTAGGGTCTCCATTTCCCTGATTTCGGATTTTCTGATCAAACTGATGCGGTTGCCCGTTCGTTTTTTCGACACCAAGATGATCGGCGACCTTCGACAGCGCATCGACGATAATAACCGGATCCAGCTTTTCCTTACCTCCAACCTGGTGAATATGTCTTTCGGCGTGTTCATTTTCTTTATTTACAGTGTGGTACTGGCCTGGTACAGCTTGATTATCCTGTCGGTGTTCCTGGCCGGAAGTGCTCTCTATATTATCTGGATTCTTCTTTTCCTCAAGAAAAGGAAGGAGCTGGATAATCGCCGCTTCAACGCCCAGTCCGATAACCAGAGCAATGTCTACCAGTTGATTACCGGAATGCAGGAGATCAAACTGAACAATTGCGAGAAGCAGAAAAGGTGGGAATGGGAGCGCATCCAGGTGAGACTGTTCAAAATCAGCATCCGCTCGCTGATCCTGCATCAGAACCAGCAGGGGGGATCGGTCTTCATCAACCAGGCAAAGAATATCCTGATCATTTTCCTGGCAGCCAAATTTGTACTGGATGGTCAGATGACCCTGGGTATGCTGGTCGCCGTACAGTTTATCATCGGCCAGCTCAATGCCCCCATTCAGGAGCTTATTTCCTTCATCACGGCTGCCCAGGATGCCCGGATCAGTCTGGAACGGCTCAGCGAAATCAGGATGATGGAAAATGAAGAAGATACAGGTATGGAGAAGATCCGCGAAGTACCTGCTGAAAATGAACTGCGTCTGGAAAATGTGACCTTCCGTTACGAAGGGGTCCATTCCCCCAAGGTGCTGGATCAGGTCTCCTTCCGTATACCCGCCAATCAGGTAACTGCCCTGGTAGGACCCAGTGGCAGCGGCAAAACTACACTGATCAAACTTCTTCTGGGATTTTATCCTGCCTCTGAAGGATCGGTCAAACTGGGAAATACGCCACTCGACCGTTACAGCATGGAATCGTGGCGCAGAGAATGCGGTGCGGTCATGCAGGACGGTTTTATCTTTTCCGATACGATCGCGGGCAATATTGCCGTCGGTGAGGATTACCCCGATAAGGAGAGATTATGGCAAGCGGTCAATCTGGCTAATGCCAGAGAATTCATCGAAAACCTTCCCCTCCGGTATAACACCAAAATCGGGCAGGAAGGAGTCGGCCTGAGCCAGGGTCAGAAACAAAGGATTCTAATTGCCAGGGCTGTTTACCGCGATCCCTCGTTCCTTTTCCTGGATGAAGCGACCAATGCATTGGATGCCGGCAATGAAAAAACCGTACTGGGAAACCTGACCGGATACTTCCGGGGGAAGACGGTGCTGGTGGTGGCCCACCGGCTGAGCACCGTCAAAAATGCCGATCAGATCATCGTACTCGACAAGGGTAAAGTGGTGGAATCAGGAACCCATACTGAACTGACAGATAAAAAAGGAATATATTATCACCTGGTTAAAGATCAACTGGAACTCGGAGTATGACAGACACTAAACAGAATATTGAAATTCGAAGCGAGGAGGTAAGGGAAATTCTCGGCACACCTCCCGGATGGCTGGTTCGCCGGGGAATACTTACCATCTCCCTGGTCATTCTTTCGTTGCTGGTTATCAGCTGGTTTTACAGGTATCCCGACATTCTGGAAGCCAGGATCGTTATATTGTCGGAAAATCCGCCGGTATCGGTTTATTCCAAAGCTTCCGGGAAACTGGATGTATTGTTTGTTTCCGACCAGCAGGTGGTGGAAAAAGGGGAGATCCTCGGGATCATCGAAAATCCTGCCATTTATACGGATGTATACCATTTGCTTAAAAGGCTCGATTCCCTGGCCGATTTTACCATCCATCCCGACATCCTCACCACCTTCAACGATCCCGGGAACCTCCACCTGGGAGAAGTTCACCCTTATTATTCGGCA
>CAYWTT010000569.1:0-2768 GCA_964461245.1 uncultured Prolixibacteraceae bacterium
CATAAACTGTTCCATCTTTGCCTTCAAGTTTTACCTTGATCGAACCATCAAAATCTGTATCTTTTTTTACCCAGAAAGAGACTTTATATTGGGTATTGTTTTCCAGTTTGATGCCCCAGTAGCCACCGTTGGCCAATCCCACACTTCCGGAAGCAACTGAGAGCACCTCAAGCTTAATACAATGGCCCTGAAAGCCATTCAGCATATTGGATTCTTCAGATGTCTGCCCGTAAATTTTGCCTTTTGAGGCCCCCTGTGTAATTACCTGCCAGTTTGCTGTCGGCGTGCAATTGTGTTTGTTATCAATTTCTTCAAAGGAAGGATTGCTGATCAGTTGGGCATATAATCCCCCCTGGAACTGGTGATTAAATTCTTCAATCTGTTGTCCCCTGCAAATTGGAGCGACTTGAGCCCCCGGAGTGGATACATCCACCATAATTTTTGAATCCTGTGCCTGGATATTCCACACTCCGGCCCCTATTAAGGCCAGTACCATCCGGCTGGCTCTGCAAAAATCGCTGAACTGAGACATTTTATTCATGGTAAAGACTTAAATTTCATAAATCCGTAAATCGTAATTCTTCTATTATTTGAATTGCCATTTTAATAAATGGAAAGAATTCATCTTTTTATGACTGAGTGAAATCATTTAATCAAAAGATGTACAATAAATTATCATTTATCATTTTCGGACCACAGACCATTGATCAGTTCCACTGTTTTATCCACCAGGATTTGTCCTCCCTCGGGTCCTACCAGGTTACTTTCCACAATTGCACTATAACTTCCACCCTGGACAGCCCTTTCAGTTGGCAGGTAATAGGTGTCGGGGCCTGCAAGTTGTACTACAAACGTCTGAATTGCCTTACTGCGGGCTTTAATGCGGATCCCATAGTCCGTGAAGAGTTCAAATTCATTGGCACATACGGCTGCATCTCCGATGCGAAGGACATGTAACTCCATTTCATGCGTACCATTAAGTCCGGCTTCCTGTTTCTCAAAACGGGAAACTACGTCGCCATACCATTTCATTTTGGAGAAAACCTGATCTGCAGCTTTTGGGTCAGCAGCCATCTGTCTGGATGCTTCCTGACTGATGGCCCTGGCTTCAGCACATTCCTCCCCTGTAATTTTCTGTACCGGTAAACCAATGGTTTCCACCTTATGGATCAGAGGAACATCCTCATGTTGATCCCCTTTCACTGCCTCATAGGTCTCTTCCACTGCCCTGACAATGCGACGGGCTATCTCTTCCAAACGATTTAAATGGCGGAGTTGGATCATCCGTTCTTCAGCTGCTTTGCGGTACATCGGCCTTGGTGACTGATCTCCTGCTGCACCGATCCATCCGAGAACACAAAGATCAGAACCAAAACGCTGTTTTAACTTTTCACGAACCGGATGCCAGTAATCGGCATTTACCGTGTTTCTTCCTTCCACTTCCTGTGCAGGACAAGCTACATTGATAATGATTGCAATCAGTTTTTTCTCATCATCCCAAAAGAAAAGCGAATTGATATCATGGTCTTCATAACTTTCCATATTCCGGAACGATGGATCATTTGTTTTACCGTACATTTTAGCGGTACCATCAGAATAAACTACCCTTCGGTTGTACCCCACCACCGCATCGCTTAGCCCCCATGTAACACTTCCGGGGCGGCGATTTTGCCATGCCCCGGCAATGGCATCAGTAATCTGCCTGACAACATAAGCCCGGCAACTATCAACCTGTGTGACCCCTTCACGGGGAATCACATACCCCCAATTATCCACATTATTTGACAACACCAGAGAAGTGTGGGTATGGGTCGCATTCAGAATGATCTTATTTACATCCAGGGAAGGCAAACGTTGGTGCACTGCTTCACGAACTTCAGTAATTAATTCATAAGGAATCCCAATCAAATCACAGGAGACCATAATGGCGATATCGATCTGGCGGCCTTCATCTGTAGATTCCAATGCTACGACATTTGCTGTCAAAGGGGTCTCTGCAGTCTGTGCAATCCGGAGTTCAAATTGTCCGTACAGGGCAACCGGAAGTTTCGGGGATATAATGGCAGAAGAAGTACCAATATGCAATTCCCCGGCGTTTAAATTTCCAGTGATACAAAGCGTTAAAATGCACAGCAACAGGAGTGTCTTATGAATTGAATAGTCATGCATACTCATATCAGTTTGTTTTTCCATTTGATTCCATTAAACAGGACAAAATGGAAATTAATAGAATCATTAACTTAACATAAAAAAGGGGGTGAGGTTATACAATAAACCCAAAACAGTTTGCAAAGACCCCGGAATAAAATACGCCGGGGTCTTTCATTTGTCAATGAATCGGCTTTAAACTAACTATATTTTGATCCAATCGTTTGATGTGATTACTCGTAGCCAGGGTTCTGCTTTAACAAAGCCACGCCATTTTTTACACTTAAATCAATTTCGCGCTGTGGAATAGGGTACACTTCATTTTTACCCTTCGTAAATACGGCGCCTTTTTCGCTTGGATTACCGAATCCGGGAATATTCGTGTCATGGGCAAGATAAGTATTGATCGCATTGGCCATATATCCTGTACCATTATCATAGCGCTGAAGATCAAAGAAACGATGCCCTTCCATGGCCAGTTCGATCTTCCTTTCAAACCGAACCGCCTCTCTGGCAAAGTCTTTACCCTTCGCTGTAAATTGTCCGGAATATAGCCCGATTTTATAATTGGCTGCCGGGGTATTGGTAAATCCTAAAGAAGGATCGTTATTATTAATATA
>CAYWTT010000570.1:0-2760 GCA_964461245.1 uncultured Prolixibacteraceae bacterium
CCGCCGGTCTCCACTCCATGCCGGGAGGAGGGGCGGAAATCTTTGACGAAACGCTGCGGGCTGAAATCTGCCCCGATAAAACCTCCTCCTCCGATTGGCTCCGGATCCATGCCACGGCCCACCGGCTAGGAATCCCCACCAATGCTACCATGCTGTACGGGCTGAAAGAAAATTACCTGCAACGGATCGATCACCTTGACCGGTTAAGAAAGTTGCAGGACGAAACCCACGGATTCAACGCCTTTATTCCGCTGAAATTCAGAAGAGCAAACAACCTCTATTCCTCCCGGCAGGAAACCACGGTCGTGGAAGATCTTAAGAACTATGCCGTCAGCCGGATTTTCCTCGATAATATCCCCCATCTGAAAGCATACTGGCCCATGATCGGGAAACAGGTTGCCCAGTTGTCCCTTCATTTCGGGGTGGATGACCTGGACGGAACCATAGACGATTCCACACGGATATATTCCATGGCCGGTGCGGAGGAGCAGCATCCGGCAGCCTCTACTTCCGAACTGGCACTGCTTATCCGTAGTGCGGGTTATGTTCCGGCCGAACGCAACACCCTGTATGAAATAATCCAGACTTATTAACTTATCCGGGACAAGTAATCATGAACGCAGGAGACCATCCGTTCCTTTTTTCACTTATTTTTGTCTCCAATAATTGAAACAGCACATGAGTCTGAAACAATTTCTGAAAAGCAAGGTTTTTCTGAAGCAATTCCTTCTTTCGGTTGCCATCACCCTGGGTATGATCCTTTTTGTTTTACTCTCACTGAGGATCTATACACATCATGGTCAAGCCTTCGCGGTGCCCGACGTTTTCGGAATGACCGAAGCTGAATTTGAGGAGGTGCTCGATGATGCCCATCTGAAATACCAGGTCATTGATTCCACCTATAATCCTGAAATTAAACCGGGGAGTGTGGTCGACCAAATTCCGGATGCCGGGCACAAGGTGAAAAAAAACCGGATGATCTATCTGACCATTAACACAAAAGCACCTGCAAAGGTGGCTGTTCCGCACCTGGCCGATATCAGCTACAGACAGGCTGTTGTTCAGCTGGAAGAAGCCGGTCTGTTGCCCGGTAAAATCATCTATCAACCTTCCGAATTCCAGAATCTGGTACTGAAAGCCCAGTTGGCAGGAAAAGATATTTCAGAAGGCGAAATGGTGCCCAAAGGAACCATCATCGACCTGGTTCTTGGTTCAGGAGAAGGCAACGGCACGGTTATTCTTCCCGATTTAAGGGGCATGACACTCAGTGAGGCTGAAAATATGCTGACCAGCAATTCATTCAACCTGGGAACAGTCTTTTACGATGAGACCGTGATTTCCAGATCTGACAGTTTGTCAGCCTTTATCATCAGGCAACATCCCAATCCCGATTTCTCCTTTCAGGCACAGGCCGGCACTTCAGTGGATGTTTGGCTGAGCACGGATAAAGCAAAAAACCCGAAAGGAAATCAAAAGAATCAGGAAGATTCCAACTTTTTCTAATCCCCGATGGAAAAATTCACGGAAGAATATGATGAACCGGAAGAGAGTGGTCTGTTCGAGCACTACCGTGTAGTTGCCGATTCAGGCCAGACCATGGTAAGGGTGGATAAATTCCTGTCCAATCACCTGCCTCATGCTTCCAGGAGCCGGATTCAGGCAGCTGCCGGAGCGGGAAGTATCCGGATCAACGACTTACCAGTGAAAGCCAGTTATAAGGTAAAACCGGGAGATGTGGTGGTGGTGGTTCTTGATCATCCGAAACAGGAATTTCAGATCATACCTGAAGATATTCCCCTGGATATCGTGTATGAAGATGATGACCTGCTGGTCCTCAATAAAAAAGCGGGTATGGTGGTACATCCCGGACACGGGAATTACACCGGAACGATAGTGAATGCGCTGGCATGGTATTTAAAAAGCCTGCCCCTGTTTAATGAAAATGATCTCCGTCCGGGCCTGGTGCACCGGATCGACAAAGATACCTCCGGTTTGATCGTGGTGGCAAAGACCGAGCATGCCAAGTTAAACCTCTCCTACCAGTTTTATGAAAAGACCACCCACAGGAAGTATATAGCCCTGGTATGGGGAGATCTGAAGCAGGATAAGGGCACCATCGAAGGGAATATCGGAAGGAGTGTCAGCAACCGGCAAATCTTTACTGTTTACCCTGAAGGAGATCAGGGTAAAAATGCCATCACCCACTACCGGGTGATCGAACGGCTCGGTTATGTGAACCTGATCGAATGCCAGCTGGAAACCGGCCGCACCCACCAGATCAGGGTTCACATGAAATATATCGGGCATCCCCTGTTCAACGACGCCACCTATGGCGGGAACCAGATCCTCAGGGGAACCACATTTACCAAATACCGGCAGTTCGTCAACAACTGCTTTGAAATTCTTCCCCGGCAGGCGCTCCACGCCAAATCGCTGGGCTTCCTCCACCCGCAAACCGGGAAAATGATGCTCTTCGACTCAGAGCTTCCCGACGATATGGCCAGGGTAATCGAAAAATGGAGAAATTATACTGCTAACCGAGAAAATCAATAATAAGATGAATCCACAGAAAAAAAAACCCAATATTGCCGTTATCGCCGGAGGTGACTCCTCTGAATATGTGGTTTCGGTAAAGAGCGGACAAAATGTTTTTGAAGCCATCGACCGGGACCGTTTTATTCCCTGGCTTATCCTGATGAAGGGGGAAGAATGGCATCTCCTGGAAAATGGACAACCGGCGGTACCGGTTGACAAATCCGC
>CAYWTT010000571.1:0-2747 GCA_964461245.1 uncultured Prolixibacteraceae bacterium
TTCTGGCTAATCCGGCCCTTATTCTGGCTCCTATCCTGGGTTCGGCATCGGCCATCACAGTCTATTCACTTTTCGGCGGAGGACTGGTAGCCCCCGCCTCCCCCGGAAGCATTATCTCCGTTATGGCCATGGCCCCTCGCGGACATCAGCTCGTGGTACTGCTTGGAGTGGTGGTGGCAGCATGTGTCTCCTTTCTCGTAGCATCACCGATCATTAAAAGATCGGTCAAAAAAGAGAGAATGTTTTCGCAGGATGAGGCAGGGGAAAGAGGTGTAGTTACCATCAGAAAAGAAAAAATCAGCAGGATAGTGTTCGCCTGCGACGCCGGAATGGGATCCAGCGCAATGGGTGCCACCCGGTTTAATAACCGCATCCGGCAATTGAATCGCAATATCCGCGTAAGTTACAGCCCTGTGGATGAAATCCCGGCCGATACCGATATCGTGGTCTGTCAGGGCACATTGGCTGAAAGAGCCCACCAATCGGCACCCCAGGCAGAATTGCTGGTTATCAGGGATTTTCTCAAAGATCAGAATCTGGACATACTTTACAACAAAATAGCGCAAGGAGATTCAGCGGACAGACCCGTAAGGGAGGAGACTCTTCCCTGGCAGAACCAGAACATACCTGTCCTGAAGCCGGAAAATGTGCTGGTCGGACTGCAAAGCGTTTCAAAAGAGGAAGCCATAATCCGGGCAGGAGAGATGCTCGAACAAACCGGTTACGCCATCCAGGGTTATACCGGCTCCATGTTACGGCGCGAAACGCTTACTTCCACATACATCGGCATGGGATTGGCCATCCCGCATGGAACCGGCGACGCAAAGGAGAACATCATCCGCACCGGGATCGTGGTCCTTCAGTATCCGCATGGGATTGAATGGGACGACGAAAAGGCTTTCCTGGTGATTGGCATTGCCGCTGTCGGGGACAACCACCTCGACATTCTGGCCAACATCAGTACTGCGCTCGACAATGAAGAACTGCTGCAGGAAATTTTCACAACAAATGATAAAGATCTTATATTCAATACACTGGGATCTTTACCCGATTCCGGTAATATGCAATAAATCACGAAATGGTCTCACAAAAGATAAAAATAAAACTGAAAACAGGACTTCATGCCAGGCCTGCCTCCATGCTGGTATCGCTGATCAAGGGAACTTCCAGTAAATTTTTGATCTACTCGGGCACCAAACAGGCCAACGGTGCCAGCATTATCAGCATCCTCTCCCTGGGGCTGAAATACGGGAGTGAAGTGGTCATTGAAGCTGACGGAGAAGATGAAATCTCCGCGCTGCAAAAAGTGATCGGTTTTATAGAAACTTTAGAGGAGTAACCTTTCTGATAAAAGCAAACTGAATACCAATCTGAATGACATGAAAACACGAATGGAAGCATGCTGTAAAGAGCCTGCTATCAGGCCCGGAATCATGGTAACCTTTTATCCATCCCTGTTTTCGGGAATAAAACTGTTTCGACTGGGGGAACGGTCAAATAGAAGCTGATCATCAGAAGAGATTTAGATCGTCTATTGGTTCTGATAAATGGAAAAAATTATTGTCATAAATCATGATTCCAGGGGAATTGCAGTCGGTGAGGTGTTCCTTGTGAAACCGGAAAATCAGGATTCCTGTGAACGTTTCATAAAAGATCAGGAGAAGTCTCAGGAAGAAGCCAGGTTTACGGAGGCTTTGAAAAAAGTATCCCTTCTGACTGGTGAGATGGTTGCTGCAGATCCCATTTTTGCTGCCCATCTCGAGATGATCACCGACGAAACCCTTAGGGAGATGGTTGTTTCCGGGATCCGCAATGGCAACAAGTGTGCGGAGTGGTCGCTGAGAGAAGCGGGAGACCACCTCTGTGCACTGCTGGAAGGAATCGAAGATTCCTACCTCCGGGAGAGAGCTGCCGACCTCAGGGATGTGGTAAACCGGATCATGCTTGCCTTAAAAGGCGGGCTATCAGATCCTTTTGCCAAGATCGGGCGCGAAGTCATTGTAGTGGCAGATGAATTGTTCCCCTCAGATACCATCCGGATGGATTTCAGTAAGATACGCGGATTGATCACCCGGCGGGGTGGCGTAACCAGCCACGTTTCCATTATAGCAAGGAACCGCGGGATTCCTGCGCTTACAGGTCTGGGCGACGACATCCTGAGATTGCATGAGGGTGACCAGGTGATCCTGGACGGAGACCACGGTGAGATTATCATCCATCCCGATGAAACAACCCTGAAGGTTTACAGGAGTAAAACCCAAACTGCCTATCGGCATAAAAAAGCCATTCAGAACTTAAAAGAACGGGAAGCCATCACTGCCGATGGTCACCGTATCGCTCTGATGGCCAACGTTTCAGGAACGGAAGAGGTTGCCCTGGCCAGGGAACAGGGTGCTTCCGGTATTGGTCTTTTCCGTAGTGAATTCCTGTTTATGCAGCATAAAGAGGCGTTTCCCGATGAAGAAATCCAATTCGGCGAATACAGGAAAGCAGCGGAAATTTGCGGGGATAAGCCTCTGATCATCCGGACGCTGGATATCGGGGGAGACAAATCACTACCCTGCTTCAATCCCCAGAAGGAGGAAAATCCATTCATGGGGTGGAGAGCCATCAGGATTTCCCTGTCAATGCCTGAGATTTTCAGGACCCAGCTTCGGGCTTTGCTGAGAGCCAGTGTATTCGGCAATCTTAAAATTATGTTTCCGATGATCATTTCCTTGGAAGAGTGGTGCGAGGCAAAGTCATGG
>CAYWTT010000572.1:0-2738 GCA_964461245.1 uncultured Prolixibacteraceae bacterium
GTGCGAATTCTGGAGCAAAGGATTTGGGTTCAATTCCTCATTCAGCTGTGTGGAGGCCACATCCATTGCACATACAGAGGGGAAGCAACGGGTAGCCGCCGAGGCCTTCACGGCTGAGAAACAAGAAGGTTGGAAACAATACCCCGGGTCGATGAAAAACCAGGGAGACTGGGCATTCGCATGCGGAATCAACCGCCTGGTCTATCATACCTTTCAAAACCAGTTTTTAGCTGATTCTCTGAAACCCGGTGCGACCATGGGCGGATACGGGGTTCACTGGGACAGGAACCAGACCTGGTGGCCCATGGTGAGCGATTACCACAGGTATATATCGAGATGCCAGTATATCTTGCAACAGGGAAGAACTGTCGCCGATATTCTCTATCTGGCTCCCGAAGGAGCTCCACATGTGTTCCGGCCGCCTTTTTCAGCCATGGCTGGCGACACATTGCCCGACAGAAAGGGTTATAATTTTGATGGTTGTGCACCCGGTCAGCTCATGAAGGCCAGTGTAAAAGAAGGTCGGATTTCATTCCCGGGAGGGGCAAGCTATCGCCTGCTGGTGCTCCCGGCAGTAAAAACAATGACACCGGCCCTTCTTGAAAAAATCACCGAACTGGTAAACGACGGAGCTACCCTGGTGGGGGCACCTCCCGTACAGGCACCCGGATTGTCGGACTACCCGGCCTCCGATGAAAAAATTGATTTCCTGGCCGGTCAATTGTGGGGCAATGAACGGAATCCTCTCCGTCTGACTATCCGGAAATACGGCAAAGGGAGGGTTATCTGGGGCGGAGAACTGAGTCGCCAGATTGATAACCTCTATCCGGATTATGCCCATACAGCCCGATTACTTAAAGCAGAAGGCGTGGAAGAGGATTTCTCCGCCGACGGACCCGTAAGGTACACCCATATCACTGCTCCTGCGTGGGACGTATATTTCGTGGCCAACACCACCGGTTCTCCGATAAGGATTAATGCCTCTTTCCGTTGCCGGAACGGCAAAGCTATGCTATGGAATCCGATGAATGCCGAAATCAGTTCGCTCCCCTGCAGCACTTCAGGCCAATTATCCTCTGCCCGGTTGCAGTTAGATGCGTACCAGAGCTATTTCGTCGTTTTCCCCAAAGGAAAATTCAGTCCCCTGCCTGCTGCCATTTCCGGTGAAACCCTCATGACCGATACCCTGAATGGCTCCTGGGAGGTAACCTTTGATCCCAGATGGGGTGGGCCTGAAATGGTCAGGTTCGATAGGCTGCAGGACTGGTCTGCACGGACAGAAGAAGGGATTAAATATTATAGCGGTACGGCTGTGTATCATAAAACGTTCAACCTGCCGGGATCTTACGGGAAACCGGGAGCGAGACTCTTTCTTCACCTGGGAGAAGTGAAAAACATGGCGCGAGTGCGGCTAAACGGCAGAGATCTTGGGGTGGTCTGGACTGCTCCCTGGCAGGTGGAAATTACCGGCATAGTTACCCAAAAGGAGAACAGGCTTGAAATTGAAGTGGTCAATTTATGGGTGAACAGGCTGATCGGTGACCAGAAGCTGCCTGATGACGGGATTCAGAGCGGAAAATGGCCTGAATGGCTGGTTAAAGGGCTGCCCAGGACCAGTAAAAGGTATACATTCACCACTTCACATCCATACACCTGCGATGCACCCTTGCTCAGGTCAGGATTATTGGGCCCTGTAACTTTGAGAGCCATACCGGCAGGATCATCCCGGTAATTTTATAGAAGTGGAAATACCGGACAGGGTTTTATCACACATCACACCGGGCGTGGCGGACGAATTCCCGGGTGACGGATGCTGCCAGTTTACCCTTTATCACCTGTCTGTCCGCGGAAAATGTCAAGCGGAAATCAGAATGGATCGATGAAGTAACGATTACATCAAAAAATATCGGCCTTCTTCCTTTTTTGGTATATTCGCTTCGTCAATTGGCAGATTACATTGGACTTTAGCGAACATAATGCTGATCAGGAACTGGTCGACAGGCTTCTAAAAGGAGATTTGGAAGCCTTTAATCTCATCTTTAAAAAATATGGCGACAAACTATACCGCTTTGCCTTAAAATACCTTAGGTCAAAAGAAGAAGCCGAAGAACTGGTACAGGAAGTTTTCCTTAAAATCCTGGAAAACAGGAAAAACCTGAAAAAAGAGCTCTCCCTTAAATCCTATCTATTCACCATCTCCTATCATTACCTGTGCAGGATCTTCAGGAGGAGAAATTACCGCTCAGAGTTTGAAAAAGAAATAACAGCCACTGCCAGCGACACATTTTCAATTGAAGACAGGCTAGAGTACCAGTCGGTATTTGAACAAATCGACCAAATAATCGAAAAACTGCCTCCGAGGCGGAAGGAGATTTTCATTAAAAGCAGAAAAGAGGGTAAAACCACCCGCGAAATCGCTGAAGAGATGCACCTTGTTCCGAGCACCGTAGATAACCAGATCTCCGAAGCTCTGAAATTTATCCGACAGAATATCTGCAGTACCAACTTCTCCCTTATGCTTTTCTTCCTGATCTTTATTCAATAATGACGGTTCTCTGTCTTGATCTGTTCCCTGGAGATTTTCCTGATTTTTTAAAAAAAAAGTCAGTTCAGGAATGGTAGATTTTTTATTTCGGTGGCTATTACGGATATTAAGTTCAAGTTTCAAAGATTCGCAACGCAATCGTCATGTAAAATCCCCTTCTCTATTCAGGGGATTTTACTGATTGCAATGAATA
>CAYWTT010000573.1:0-2732 GCA_964461245.1 uncultured Prolixibacteraceae bacterium
AGGGAAAGAGCTCCTATGTACAACATCGGATACGCCACTGGCGATATGCAGTTCACCTTTGTCAATAAAAAAACAGGGGAAAAACCCATCGACTGGCAACTGAGTTACATGTTCGGGAAGCCGCCGAAAACAATCCTGGAAGACAGCACAGTCAGGATACAGTTCAGGGATGTAAAGTACACCGCAGAAAAGATTCAGCATTACATTGAAAATGTATTGCAACTGGAATCGGTTGCTTGCAAAGACTGGCTGACCAACAAGGTTGACCGGTCAGTAACGGGACGAATCGCCAAACAACAGGGCGCAGGGAAACTCCATCTGCCGTTGAATAACGTGGGAGTCGTCACACTTGATTACCAGGGTAAGTCAGGAATTGCCACCTCGGTCGGCCATGCGCCGGTAGCCGCAATGGTCCATGCTGACCACGGATCGGTACTTTCCATCGCCGAGGCATTGACTAATATCATTTGGGCCCCTATGCCCGATGGTTTGCGGAGTGTGTCGCTCAGTGCCAACTGGATGTGGCCGGCCAGGAATCCCGGTGAAAATGCCCGTATTTATGAAGCGGTGAAGGCAGCCAGCGATTTTGCCTGCCAAATAGGCGTGAATATTCCCACCGGAAAGGACTCCATGTCTATGACCCAGAAATATCCTGACGATGTGGTCTATTCTCCCGGTACCGTAATCATCTCGGCCTCGGGTGAGGTCAGTGACGTCAGCAAAGTCGTGGAACCTGTGGTGGAAAATAATCCTGACAAAGCATTGTTTTTTATCGATTTCTCCTTCGTTCCCCGCAAACTGGGCGGCAGTGCCTTTGCCCAATCTCTCAACAGGCTGGGGAGCGAAACTCCCACAGTTGCTGATCCCGGAAAATTTGTCCGGACCTTTAATGCTGTCCAGGAAATGATCAGCAGAGGTTTGGTGGCTGCCGGCCACGACATCTCATCGGGAGGGCTCATTACCACCCTTCTGGAAATGTGCTTTAGCGATACGGAGACCGGTCTGGACCTCCACCTCTCCCGAATCGGTGAAAACGACATGGTAAAACTGTTGTTTGCCGAAAATCCGGGAATCGTCCTGCAGTGTAATGACAACCTGGAGGCAGAAGAGTTCCTGAAACAAAACAGCATCGATTTTGTAAGGATCGGTACTCCCGTGACCGGGCTAAAGGTTACCATAGAGAACTTCGGCCAGATCATTGAATTTGATATTAACTCGCTGCGCGATCTCTGGTACAAGACCTCCTATCTTCTCGACCGCAAACAGAGCGGAGAGGTCAAAGCCCTGGAGCGTTATGCCCATTACCGGGAAAATAGCCTGGAATACAACTTTGGGGAATTCACCGGGAAATACGCCGAGTACGGGATTGATCCCCGAAGGCGTAAAGACACTGGGATCAAAGCAGCCATCATCAGGGAAAAAGGAGTGAACGGAGACCGGGAAATGGCCTGGATGCTATACCTTGCCGGATTTGATGTGAAGGATGTGCACATGACCGATCTGATCTCCGGCCGGGAATCCCTGGAAGAGATCAACTTGATCGTTTTTGTGGGCGGATTTTCCAATTCCGATGTACTGGGATCTGCTAAAGGCTGGGCGGGAGCATTTAAATACAATGAAAAAGCAAGGGTGGCCCTTGAAAATTTCTATGCACGGGAAGATACCCTGAGCCTGGGTGTTTGCAATGGATGTCAGCTAATGGTCGAACTTGGACTGATCGATACAGGCGAGGCTCCCCGCCCCACTATGACCCATAATGAATCCCACAAATTTGAATCGGCCTTCCTGAATGTGGATATACTTCCCAATTCTTCCGTGATGCTGGGGAATATGGAAGGGATGAAATTGGGAATCTGGGTCGCCCACGGAGAAGGAAGATTTATCCTCCCGGGGAGTGAGACCCAGTACCTGATCCCTATGAAATACAGCCGGAGCTTTTATCCGGCCAATCCGAACGGTTCGGCATTCGATGCGGCAGCAATCTGTTCTCCAGATGGCCGGCACCTTGCCATGATGCCGCACCTTGAAAGGGCTTTCCGGCCTTATCACTGGGCATACTACCCCAAAGAACGCCGGGCCGATGAAATCACCCCCTGGATGCAGGCTTTTGTCAATGCCCGGGAGTGGATCTGGGAAAAACTCTGACTTACCGGACGTTTAGAAAATCACAGCAGGAAGCAGGGATACCTGATCTTTCCGATACGGTCTTCCCCCATCCAGAACATTTCAATGGGAAACCGGTATAATCTCGACATTTTTCTGTATCTTTATTATGCTATCCCTCAGGGGGACAGTTAATATTCAATCCACTTAATGCTGCTTGAAAATGATACAGGACTTAGTTATTCCGGTCAATCTGCGTTCGGTGATCGGATCCGAAAGCCGTGACTTTGCTGTGAAGGCAGCGCGGGCACAACCCACCAAAGTATCTTTGACCATGTTGATTTTCGGGATGGTGTGGCTCTTGTTCACCAGTATTTTTGTAATCGCTTTTCTGGGACCGCTCTTCATCGGAGAAGAGGTACACTTTACCGCGAATGATGTTCCCCAGGTAGCCGGTCCGGACAACCTGGGTCCTATTTTGGTTCCTGCCCTGATCATCGGCCTTTTTGTGTTGGTGGGAATCGCAATGGTTTGGTTTGGAATTTATATGCTTACAAAAAAAGGGGGATATTTCATAGGTACTCCCACCCGGCTGATCAGTTATCAGGGAGGAACCGTGCGCTCCCTCG